>WLNM01000002.1 GCA_009699825.1 Actinomycetota bacterium | reverse complement strand
TATGCGGCGAAGATAAGTCCAGTTGCAATACCAGGACCGATTGCTGCGAGGCCAAAACCGACCAGGTTAAGTGTGCCTTCCATTTTTTTCTCCTTTTTTCTTTTCTTTAGGTATGTACCTAATTAGTGCTCGTCGGCAAGGGCGCCGGCGATATATAGAGCTGCCAACAGAGTAAATATGTACGCCTGTAGACACTGGACCATGAATTCAAAGAAAGTCAGCACGATGCCGATTAAGAAGGCAAAGGGACTGATTAACTTCAAACCAATTACACCTTGGAGTAGATGTTCTCCACCCAAGATAAAGACAAGCAGGAGCAAGTGCCCTGCAAACATATTTGCGAATAAACGAAGTGAAAGAGTAAGTGGACGAACGAGTAAGAAGGTCAGCAATTCAAGTGGAGTAATAAGGATGTATGCAGCCTTTGGAACACCAGGCATGAACATAATTTCCTTGAAATATTTCCAGGCGCCTTGCTTGCGGATTCCTACGTAGTGGAAAACCAAATAAACAGTTATCGCCAAGACATATGGGAATGAAACTCGAGACATCGTTGGGAATTGAAGTAAAGGAATAATTCCGAAGAGGTTATTGGTCAAAATGAAAGTAAAAAGTGTGAATAAATACGGAACAAATCGCATGAATTCATGTCCGATGACATCTCGCGCTAAATCATTTCTTACGAAGGCATAAACACTTTCACCTGCGAATTGGAACTTAGAAGGAATGATCGCTGCTTTGCGTGATGAGAGAATGAAAAATACTGAAACCAAAATAACTGAAAGAAAGACCATCAAAATCGGTTTTGTTGTAAAAGCACTATTTCCAAAAACTGGTGGGAGTTCGAAATCGTTGCTGCTAGGTGGGACGAAGCCTTCACCCTCGGCGCTTAAAAACACTAACGAGCGCACGCACACTCCTTCAAAAAACTCAATTGAATTTGGACGGACTTTTCAATAAGAACGCTGGGGATGCGTTCTGTGGGAAACCTTATGCGGAAAAAGCCCGCCTGTGAAATCGTAAAAAGGGTGGTCTAGGTAACCCTTATTCGCGGCCGAATCGAAGCCAGACGAGGTAAATCCCTGAAGCAGCGCCGACGATCAGGCCAGTCAGAAGTAAAAAGGAGGTGCCTAGCCACTTATCGAGCGCCCAACCGACTGCGCCCCAGAAAAGTAATCCGGAGAGCAAGTATCCGATGATTGACCAAGCAGCATTCTCATCACGAGTTGCCATCTGTGTTCCCCTTTGGTTAAAACTAATTTCTAGATTCGGGCAGGGGTAAATGTATGCGCAACTTCATGTAACTGGCAATTTCCCCGCCTAACCAAGCAAAAGTTAGGGCAATTGCTGTGGCACCAAAACTGGTTCTGTTTATTGTTTCGCGCGAGGTAAAAGCGCTGAGTAGATATAAAAATACACCGAGAAAAAGTAGCTTCGCAAAGTATGAAAATACAGCTAACGCCATTGTGCTCATCGGATCAAGATTTCGTGCAATCCGAGATACTCCGATATGAATTGCAAAATAAATTAACACAACACATTGAGCTATCAATGCTCCGAGAAAACCTGCAAATCCAACAAAGAAGGTGCTAAATCCAATGGCAATAATGCCAACGATAAAAGATGGAATTAATGCTCCTCGAAGCATCAAACTTTCAGAACTTTTCTCCTTAGACATATACCGAATCCTTTTTACCTGTTCGGGTAACCACAATTGTGATTGTCGCAAGAACTGCAGCAACAACCAGTGCAACCCAGATTGGTGCAAAAGCAGAAATTGTTATCGGAAATGCAAGAGTTGCTGTCCATAAGTACATAATCACAGCAGTACGTACATGTGAGTTTCCAGCCGATAACAATCGATGATGAAGATGATCTTTATCTGGCGAAAAGGGTGAGCGACCTGCCCGTAAACGTCTAGAAATTGCAAGAACTAAATCTGCTAATGGAATTGCAAGAACTGCAAATGGTAAAAGTAGCGGCAATAAAGTTGGGCCAACTTTTACTGCTGTGATTGCATTGGGATCGACTTGTCCAGTTAGTGTGATTGCAGCTGATGCTAGTAATAATCCTAAGAACATCGACCCTGAATCCCCCATAAAGATTCGGGCAGGATGTGAGTTGTGAGGCAAGAAACCTAAACAAATTCCAACTAAAACTGCGGTCATCAAAGAAGGTGCACCCGCACGGCTAAAGCCCCACACGACAGCTAATAAGTAAGCAAATGTAAAGAATGCGGCGCCTGCAATCGCAACTATTCCGGCTGCTAACCCATCTAGTCCATCAATAAAATTCACTGCATTAATTGTTACTAATACGATTAAAACAGTGACAAGTTGCCCAATGCTAGGCGGTAGCGCAATTACGCCATTTATAGGTAACCACAGGATTTGAATTCCGTAAATAAGCAAGATGCCAGCAGCGAGTGCTTGGCCCGCTAATTTCGTTAGCGCATCGAGTTGATACCGATCATCTGCCATACCTAGTAAAACCAGAAATGTTCCGGCTAAGAAAATTCCCTGTGCTTCATGACCAAATGATTTTCCAACGAGTGTGAGGTGTTGAACGATGATAAAAGTTAGTGACATCGCTGCCCACATTGCAACGCCACCCCAGCGCGGAGTTGGCGAAGTATGAACATCTCGGGTACGTACCAGTGCTACGGCCCCAAATTTCATTGCCAGAGTTCGAATGAAAGGAGTAATCAGATAACACAGTGCCGCAGAGAGCAGCAATGTAAACATGTACTCACGCATGGAATAAGTCTATGCGTTATAAATTGGGAATTTCGAAGTTAATGCGTGAACTTCGCTCTTGATTCCCGCCAATACCGCTGGATCTTCGCTGCGAATGGCTCGTGAAATCAAAGAAGCAATAGTTTTCATCTCTTCAACGCCCATGCCCTGTGTTGTTGTTGCAGGAGTTCCTACGCGAATACCACTGGTGATTCCTGGCTTCTCTGGATCAAATGGAATTGAATTCTTATTCAACACAATGCCTGCATTGCCGCAACGTTCGTCGGCAACTTTTCCATTGACACCAGTTCCACGAATATCAATGAGTGCTAGGTGAGTTTGAGTTCCACCAGATACTGCGCGCATTCCTTCGCCTTCAAGAGCAGTGCACAATGCTTTCGCATTTGTTATGACATCTTTTGCATACTTTTGGTATTCAGGAGTTGCGCATTCTTTTAATGCAACAGCCTTCCCAGCAACTGCAGACATGATTGGCCCACCTTGCATGCCAGGAAATACTGCTTTATCAATTGCTGCTGCATGTGCTTCTTTTGCAAGAATCATTCCACCGCGTGGTCCACGCAAAACTTTATGAGTTGTAAATGAGACAACATCTGCATATGGCACTGGTGATGGAATTGCTTTTCCAGCTACAAGGCCAATGAAGTGCGCGGCATCAACCCACATGATTGCGCCAACTTCATCACAAATTGCGCGTACTTTTTCGAAATCAACAAGGCTTGGATATGCAGTTGCCCCTGAGCAAATCATCTTTGGTTTATTTGCAATGGCTAAATCACGTAATTCGTCATAATCAATCAGTTCGGTGTCTTGGCGAACGCCGTATGAAACTACGTTAAACCACTTTCCAGAAAAGTTAACGGGAGAACCATGCGTGAGGTGGCCACCATGTGGCAGTGACATTGCAAGGACTGTGTCACCTGGTTTTGTAAAAGCTTGGTACACCGCAATGTTTGCACTTGCACCAGAGTGTGGCTGAACATTTGCATGATCTGCACCGAATAGAGACTTGGCGCGTTCGATTGCAAGATATTCGGCCTTATCTACTTCTTCACAACCACCGTAATAACGCTTACCTGGATAACCTTCGGCATATTTGTTTGAAAGAGTGGAACCAAGAGTTGCAAGCACAGCGCGCGAAGTAAAGTTTTCGCTGGCAATCAATTGCAGGTTCATCTGCTGGCGCTTGAGTTCTGAGAGTAAAACTGCAGAAATTTCTGGGTCCTGTTGGCTCAGCAAATCAAAGTCTGGTCCGTAAAAAATATCTTTCGTCATTTGTAGATTCTATTGCGTCGCGCCGAAATTGTCAGGGGATGCTTTTTGGAGAGAATTACGCGAGATTGCACCTTCTCGAATCAGTTCTATTCCATCATCTGAAACATTTACGACGGTAGTGCGCGGACCCGCTGGAAGGTGGCCACCATCAAAAATTACATCGACTCCTGGATTTTCGTATCTGTCGACGTCAAGCAAAGTTGGTAAGCCATTGTTTGTAATACCCGCGATTGCCAATGGACCACTCTTTTGCATTAGTTCTAAAACAAATCCTTCTTCTGGCACTCGTAAACTAATTTGATCAAGTCTTTGGGAATCACCTAAATCCCACGCCAACCCCACTTGTGGTTTTACGTTGATACTAAGCAATCCTGGCCAAAATGCATTGGTTAGTTCTTGAACATCGGTGCGCATACTGCGAGACAGACCTTGTGCCGTTTTTGCCGTCGGAATTATTACTTGAGCCACCACTCCAAGTGCATCACCCCGAAGGACATGCATTGCTCGAACAGCAAAGTGGCTAAATGCATCACAGGCATATACATATCCATGTTCAAGAGGGACAACAATCACATAACCATCGCGAATAGATTTAAGTCCACGCGCTAAATGCTCGGTGCGATCACCGCTTGTGATGTCTACTCTTTCATTGCTCATGTATTTTTCCGAATCGCGCTACTCCAACGTGGACGTCCAACTAAATCGTGATGCAATTTTATCTCTTCGAAATCATGACTGAGCACATCAGCAACCAATGCACCTTGCTTTTCATTGTGTTCGATTGCCAGCAAGCCACCTGATTTAAGTAATCGTGATGCTGCTGCAATAAATGCGCGAGGAGCGTCCATGCCCTCTTTTCCACCAAATAGAGCAATTGCTGGCTCGTGTTCTACAACATCTCTTGGTAATTCTGATTCATCTTCAATATATGGAGGATTGGCAATTACAACATCGCATTTAATTCCTATGAGCGCATCATTAACATCGCTATGCACGATGCGTAAATCTTCAACAATTGCTTCAACATTTTTCTTTAACCACACAAGCGCATCATCACTTTTTTCGACAGCAATAACACGGCTATTTGGTGCCTCCGTTGCGATTGCAAGTGCAAGTGCTCCCGAACCTGATCCAAGATCGATAACGCTTACAGGTGCTGGCAGATTCGCTATGTGAGTCAGCACTGCCCCGACAAGTAACTCACTTTCAGGCCTTGGAACTAATACGCCTGGACCAACTTTTAATTCGAGGTTTCGAAAGTAAGCAACGCCGGTTATGTACTGCAGAGGTTCATGAAGAATTCTGCGTGCTAAAAGATCGTGAAAAGTTTCCAGTGCAATTGAAGTATCGCCTAGGGAAGCCAAAGTTCTTTCAAGTACAACTGGATTATGTAAATCCATTCTAGAGATTCCTAAGACGTGTGCGAGCAAAATTTCAGCATCTACGCCATCGATTTCTGAAAGGGCAAGCTGTTCTTTTGCGTCTTTAAGAACTTCGCGCACATTCATGTTGGTGCTTATTCTGTCGAAGCTAACTTCGCCGCTTTATCAGCATCTAAAAGAGATTGAATAACCTCATCGAGCTCACCATTTAATACGGTATCTAAATTGTTAGATTTGTAATTTACTCGATGATCACTTATTCGGTTTTCTGGAAAGTTATATGTTCGAATGCGCTCTGAGCGATCCACTGTTCGAACTTGGTTTTTGCGTTCAGCAGATGCAACTGCATCCGCTTTTTCTTGAGCATCTGCCAACAAGCGTGCACGTAAAATTCGTAGCGCAGACTCCTTATTTTGTAGCTGACTCTTTTCATTCTGACATGAGACGACAATTCCAGTTGGAACATGTGTAAGTCGAACAGCAGAATCTGTTGTATTAACGCTCTGTCCACCAGGACCTGATGAACGATAAACATCTACTCGGACATCATTCATGTTTAATTCAACATCGATTTCTTCAGCTTCAGGAAGAATAAGTACGCCTGCGGCAGATGTATGAATGCGACCTTGGCTTTCGGTTTCTGGAACGCGTTGCACGCGGTGCACGCCTCCTTCAAATTTCAAACGTGCATACGGAGATTCTCCAGGTGCTGCCGTGCCTTTAGATTTAACGGCAACTGAAATATCTTTGTAGCCGCCCATTTCACTTTCTGTCGCATCTAGAATTTCAACTTTCCAATTTCTTTTTTCGGCATACCGCATATACATGCGCAATAAATCTCCAGCAAAAAGTGCGGATTCATCTCCACCTGCACCCGCTTTAACCTCAAGAATTACATCGCGATCATCATTTGGATCACGAGGAAGCAATAACTCTTCAAGTTTTTCAGCAGCCTTTTGTGCAGTTACTTCTAGCGCTGGAATTTCAGATGCAAAATCAGGATCCGTTGCCGCTAGTTCTTTTGCAGCGTTGAGATCTTCATCAGCGCTCTTCCACTCTTTAAATCCAGCAACAACTGGTCCGAGTTGGGCATATCGACGACCGAGTTGCCGAGCTTTACCTTGGTCATCGTGAATAGAAGGATCAGCCATTGCTGCTTCTAGTTCTGCGTACTCGCGAACCATTTCGTGTGCTGATGCAAAGCGATCATTTGCCATTTGGCTTCTCCTTTCTATGTAAATTGTGAATCGAGCTTCTTAGCAATTAAATAAAAGCAAAAGACCGCAACCACTACGGAAGTAGTGAATGCGGTCTTTTTAGAAAGCTATTTTTTACCGAAGCGCTCTTCGAACTTCGCTACACGTCCACCGGTATCAAGAATGCGCTGCTTACCTGTGTAGAAAGGGTGGCAGACAGAACATACTTCAACGTAAATTGAACCGCTTGTAACTGTTGAGCGGGTAACAAACTTTTCACCGCAACCACAAGTTACTTGAGTCTCTTTGTACTCTGGATGAATCTCTGACTTCATTTCATATCCTCTTTCATGACTGGGTCGTGATTCTCACGTGAACCAGGCTGGGCTGTTAATAGGGCTAAAGATTAACCCCATTGGGTGGGAATTTAAAATTTGAGCGTGAACTTATCCTTCAGATCCTGGTCCGACTGTTGTCTTCTGGATCTGCATTAAGAATTCAACGTTGGACTTAGTGCCCTTCATCTTTTCAAGTAGAAGTTCGAGTGCTTGTTGTGGCTCGAGTGCATGAAGAACACGACGAAGTTTCCACACAATATTAAGTTCTTCTGTTCCCATAAGAATTTCTTCTTTACGAGTACCGGATGCAACTACGTTAACCGCAGGGAAGATTCTCTTATCTGCCATACGGCGATCAAGAATAAGTTCCATGTTTCCGGTTCCCTTGAACTCTTCGAAGATAACTTCATCCATACGAGAACCAGTATCAACGAGGGCAGTTGCAAGAATTGTGAGTGAGCCACCATCTTCGATGTTACGAGCGGCACCGAAGAACTTCTTTGGTGGATACAAAGCAGCTGAATCAACACCACCGGAGAGAATTCGACCTGATGCTGGGGCTGCAATGTTGTACGCACGACCTAAACGTGTAATCGAATCGAGAAGAACAACAACATCATGACCGAGCTCGACAAGACGCTTTGCACGTTCAATCGCTAATTCAGCAACCGTTGTGTGGTCATCCGCTGGGCGATCAAATGTTGATGCAATAACTTCGCCCTTGACGGAGCGTTGCATATCTGTAACTTCTTCAGGGCGTTCATCTACAAGTACAACCATTAAGTGGCACTCAGGGTTATTTGTAGTGATTGCGTTTGCAATTGATTGCAAAACCATTGTCTTTCCGGCCTTTGGTGGAGACACAATAAGTCCGCGCTGACCCTTACCAATTGGTGAGATCAAATCAATTACGCGAGTAGTCAAAATATTTGGTTCGGTTTCGAGGCGTAAACGCTCTTGTGGATACAACGGAACTAGCTTGTTGAATTCAACACGGTTGCGAACTTCATCAGGAGCTGATCCGTTGATTGTGTCCAACACGATGAGTGCGTTGAATTTTTCACGGCGTTCGCCTTCATTTGGTTGACGCACCTGACCGGTTACAACATCACCTTTACGAAGTCCGTACTTACGAACTTGCTGCAGTGATACGTACACATCATTTGGTCCAGGTAAATATCCACCTGTGCGAATAAATGCATAGCTTTCAAGAATGTCTAGGAGGCCGCCTACTGGAAGTAGTACGTCATCTTCTGATAGTACTGGCTCACGCTCTTCGCGGTTTCCACGATCACGGTTGCGATCACGACCACGACCACGGTCACGTCCGCGACCACGGTCATTGCGATCAAAGCGATCGCCGCGGTTGCTCTGTGAATCGTTATCTGAATCTGAATCGTTATCTGAATCTGAATCGCGTGGCGCATCTTTCTTATTGCGGTTATTGCGCGCTTCGCGCCGAGCTTCACGTTCTGCCTTTGCTGCTTCTCTGTTGGCTGCTTGTAAATCAGCGATTGCCTGAACGAGAGCATCCTTTTTCAATTTAGTAGCACCATCAATACCGAGTTGCGAAGCTACTTCCTTTAGTTTCGGAAGAGACATCGCAGTTAACTCAGGGCTATCTGAACGTATAGGTTCTTTTTCTGTCATTGTTTTCATTTCAGTAATGGCCTTAAGGATTGCCCAAAAGGAGCGAGTAATTTATTTATCTGAAAAATTTTGCACCGATTAACTAGAGCCGGCTGATCAGATGACATAAGGGTAGCACCGAAGCGCTAGGTCCTACAAATTCGAAATTATGCGATTATTCCCGCTCCAGTAGTGCAGATACTCAGGCCTTTTACCTCAAATGCTGAACCAGCTGCGCGCTGTAATTCAGTGATCTCATTGGCATCCCCATTGTGAAGAGCTAACACAGTTGGGCCTGCTCCAGAAATAAAAGCAGCAACTCCTGCACCGCGCAATTTATTTAGTAGCGCGAAGGATTTAGGCATTGCTTCTTGACGAAACTTTTGATGAATGAAGTCTTCTGTTGCGATAAATAGCAGGTCAGGTCGAGAAGCAAGTGCATGCACAAGTAATTCACCACGAGTTGTATTTGCGGCAGCATCTGCATGAACAATCGTTTCTGGCAAAAGCTTGCGTGCTTTAGATGTTGCTACGGCGCCTTCTGGGATAAATGCAATCGCACTGATGCGTGGATCTACCTGAATTTGTACTGCACGCGCAATCTTTTTTCCTCGTTGGTCCTCAGTCCATGCAATTGTTGCGCTTCCAAATAGTGCTGATGCGACGTTATCTGGATGACCCTCCATCTCAGTTGCAAGGTTTAACAAATCTTCGTTACTCATCTTCTCATCGCCAGTTAAGACAAGGGAGCGAGCCAACATGAGACCACCAACGATTGCACTTGCAGATGAACCTAAACCGCGACCATGTGGAATCACATTGAGCGCTCGAATTGCAACACCTTTTGGTTCGCCACCTAGGAATTTAAAACCTTTGTACATAGCCTTAACTAAAAGATTTTTCTCTGTTCGTGGTAAAACATCAGCGCCTTCGCCAGAGATATCGATATCTAATCCCGGATCATCAAGAATTTGTGCAACATAGCGATCGTGCATACCAAGTGCTAAACCAAGTGAATCAAAACCAGGACCTAGATTTGCACTTGTTGCTGGAACTTGAATTTGTACCGCGTTTGCGCGAAAAGTTGGTTTAGCCATTTTATGAAAGACCTAACGCTTTTGCGGCGGCCTTAACACTAACCGGAACAACAACTGGTTTCTTAGCGCCTTCTAGTGCCCATGGAATATCTTTTAATCCATGTCCTGTCACAGTGATAACAATTGTTTTATTCTTTGGCAGCTTTCCAGCCTTGTGATACTTAATTAATCCTGCTAAACCAGCTGCCGATGAAGGTTCAACAAATACACCTTCTTTTGAGGCAATAAGGTGATATGCGGCAAGAATTTCTTTATCTGTGACTGCATCGATTAAACCACCAGATGAATCACGTGCATCAAGTGCTTGTTGCCACGATGCTGGATTTCCAATTCGAATGGCTGTTGCAATCGTATTTGGATTTTTTACAATTTTTCCTTTAACAATTGGCGCCGAACCTGCTGCTTGAAATCCCCACATTGCTGGTAACTGAGTACTCATGCGATCGGCGCGGTATTCCTTATAGCCCTTCCAATACGCAGTTATATTTCCTGCGTTTCCAACTGGTAGCGCATGAATATCTGGGGCGTCACCGAGTGCGTCAATAACTTCAAATGACGCTGTCTTCTGTCCTTCGATGCGATATGGATTAACTGAGTTAACGAGTGCGACTGGGAAATTTTCGGATAACTCACGTGCCAATGTCAGACAGTCATCAAAGTTTCCATTAACTTGCAGAATTTTTGAGCCATGTGCGACTGCTTGGGCTAATTTACCAAGTGCAATTTTTCCCTTTGGAATTAATACAGCAGGAATCATTCCGGCCTTAACCGCATATGCCGCAGCAGATGCTGATGTGTTTCCAGTTGATGCACAAATTACTGCCTTAGATCCATCTTCGGCGGCTTTTGAAATCGCCATCGTCATTCCACGATCTTTAAATGATCCAGTTGGATTCATTCCTTCGTACTTAAGCCACACATTATTTTTTAATAATTCTGAGAGATAGCAGGCATAAATAAGAGGTGTTCCGCCTTCATTGAGAGTGATAACAGGAGTCTGCTCTGAAACCGGCAAGCGATGACGATATTCATTAATTACTCCGCGCCATTGATGCGCACCAGGTTTGCGAGAAAATATTGACATCAGATTTGTGATCCTAAAACTCGAATAACACTCTCCACTTTAGTAACAATGTCCATTTTAGAAAGGGCGCTGACAGTTGAACTCAGTGCTGCCTCAGTTGCACCGTGGCTTACGACGATAAGCTCTGCATCATTTCCTCGACCGGATTGACGTACAGTTTGAATAGATACACCCTCTGTCGCAAAGACTTGTGCAATAGCAGCCAAAACACCTGGCTTATCAGCAACATTTAAACGAATTAAAAATTGTGTTTTTGTATCACTTATCGGTGCAATTGCACGATCTGCATAATCACTTTCACGTGGACCCACAGATTCGCCGACTTTATGTCGAGCAACCGCGACTAGATCACCCAATATTGCACTTGCTGTCGGAGCGCCTCCAGCACCGCGACCGTAAAACATTAATTGACCCGCTGACTTTGCTTCTACGAAAACCGCATTAAATGCATCCCGAACTGCAGCCAGTGGATGGCTCAGTGGAATCAGGGTTGGATGAACTCGGACTGAAATTCGATCATCAGGTGTTAATTCTGCAATCGCTAATAATTTAATAACATGATTCATAGTTTTAGCAACGGCAACATCATCTGCAGTTATCGATGAAATTCCTTCCCGATAAACATCATCCACTGTCACTCTGGAATGAAATGCAAGTCCGGCAATGATTGCAGCCTTTGATGCAGCGTCGATTCCTTCGACATCTGCAGTTGGATCAGCTTCGGCATATCCAAGGTTCTGTGCTTCTTTGAGAACATCTGCGAATGCAAGACCCTCTTCATCCATCTTTGTCAGAATATAATTTGTAGTTCCATTTACTATTCCCATGACGCGAGTAATTTGATCTCCAACAAGGGATTCGCGCATTGGGCGAATAATCGGAATAGCACCTGCGACTGCTGCCTCGTAATAAAGATCCACACCCTTCTTATCTGCGGCAGTAAATAAGTCGGCACCGTGTGTAGCAAGAAGTGCTTTATTGGCAGTTACAACAGATTTGCCATTCTTTATTGCAGAAAGAATTAATTCACGAGCAGGTTCAATTCCGCCCATTACTTCAATGATGATGTCGATTTCAGGATCATCAATCACTGATTGCGTATCAGTTGTAAAGAGCGCTGGATTGACTCCATCGCGCGCAGCCTTAAGGTCGCGAACAGCAATCTTTTTTAATACTAATTTCGCACCGGCACGAGTAGAAAGTTCAGCGTTATTTTTTTCGAGCAGCGATGCAACTTGGCTGCCAACTACTCCACAGCCAAGCATGCCAATGTGTATATTTTTTTGCGCGCTCATGTGCTTATTCTTTCACAGATGAGCAGATGGGCGTTAAATATCTAGGCGCAAGAGATCTTCGATGCTCTCACGACGCAGGATTATTCGAGCTTTTCCATCTTTTATCGCTACAACGGGTGGACGCGAGATGTGGTTGTAATTCGTGGCCATGCTTCGACCGTATGCACCAGTTGCTGGTGTCGCGAGTAAATCGCCTGGGGTGATATCTGCAGACATATCTATATCTTTAATAATGATGTCCCCAGTTTCGCAGTGTTTTCCAACAACACGTGTTGCAATTTTTTTCGATGAAGATTCACGATTAGCGATTATTGCGGTGTACTCAGCGTCATATAAAGCAGTGCGTAAGTTATCGCTCATTCCTCCATCGACTGAAACATAGTTTCGTGTTGAGCCATTTTCTAAAGTAACAACTTTTGTTGTACCGACTGTGTAAAGCGTAAACATGGAGGGACCAACAATGGTGCGACCCGGTTCGATAGAAATCTTTGGTACTTCAAGTGAGTATTTGACACAGGATTGCTTTACCACTTTCGCTAAAGTGCTAAGCACATCTGCTGCTTGTATTTCAGATTCATCATCTAAATATGCAATTCCGTATCCACCACCAAGGTCAAGTTCTGGTAATTGCTGATCGAATTCTTCATTGTACTTTGCTAAGAGTTCAATCAATCGCTCTGCTGCAATTGCAAATGGTTCTGTCTCAAAAATCTGTGAGCCAATATGAGAATGCAATCCACGTAATTCAAGGCTGGCGTGCTTCTTTGTTTCAACAATCGCTTGCCATGCAGCTCCACTTGCAATTGAAAATCCAAATTTCACATCCTCATGTGCAGTAGCAATTGATTCGTGAGTATGCGCTTCGATACCAGGTGTTAAACGGAGCAATACCTTCTGAACTTTTCCTGAACTCGTTGCTGCAGCAGCAACTCTTTCGATCTCAAAGAGTGAATCCATAACAATTGCTCCAACGCCAGCTGCAACCGCTTGTTCAATCTCCTCAACTGATTTGTTATTTCCATGCACTTCGATGTTTTCAGGCTTGATACCGCCTTTAAGTGCAACAGCTAATTCACCGCCAGTGCATACATCGATTCCAATCCCAAGATCAGCAATCCAACGAGCAACTTCCACGCAGATGAATGCCTTTGCTGCGTAATACACGCGACCAGCCTGTGGTCCAAACGCTTTGGAAAGTTCTGTGTTCCAATTCAATGCACGTGTACGGAAATCATCTTCATCTAGGAAAAAGGTTGGTGTTTTAAACTCTGCCGCTAAAGTAGATGCTGAAATACCTGAACAGTAAAGCTCGCCACCTTTAATGGAGATATTTTTCGACCATAGCGATTGTAAATTTTTACTCATCACATTTTCTCCGGTGCACTCACGCCGAGTAAATCTAAACCATTTCTAATTACTTGCTTAGTAGCCGCGCATAAATTTGCACGTGCACTATGTATTGCAGTGACAGGTTCGTCGCCCAAAGGCAGGACACGGCAATCGGCATAAAAACCGTGATAAACGCCCGCGAGTTCTTCGAGATAACGTGCGACTCTATGTGGCTCTCTCATTTCTGCAGCCCCTGCAACAATCTTTGGAAATTCTGCAAGGGCGCCGAGTAATTCGTTCTCGCGATCATGAGTCAGTTGTGACGGGTCAAAGTTTTCAAGCCCAACTGGGATTTTTAATTCTTGCGCATTGCGAAGAACTCCAGCGATTCGAGCATGTGCATACTGAACGTAATACACAGGATTCTCATTTGTATTTCGCTTTAGTACATCGACATCTAAAACCATTGGAGTATCTACTGGATAACGAATCAATGTGTATCTGGCAGCATCGACTCCGACTTTTTCAACGAGTTCTTCGAGAGTAATAATTGTTCCAGCGCGCTTGGAAAGTTTGACTTCTTCTCCACCTTCAATAATTTTTACGAGTTGTCCTATTAATACGTGGATGTTGTATTCAGGATTATCACCAGCACAGGCCGCTGTTGCTTTCAAACGTCCAACATATCCATGGTGATCTGCGCCCAACATATAGATGCAGATATCAAAACCGCGATCACGCTTGTTGATGTAATAAGCAGTATCAGATGCGAAGTATGTTAAATCGCCATTTGCTTTAGTTAAAACACGATCTTTATCGTCACCAAAGTCCGTTGTTCGCAACCACGTTGCACCTTCATCTTCAAAGACATGTCCTTGCTTGCGTAACTTCACCATTGCAACTTCTACGGATCCACCTTCATGCAGCGAGCGCTCTGAGAACCAGACATCAAAGTGAGTTCCAAAATTATTGAGGACGCGTTTTTGATCACCGAGTTGCCATGCATAACCACGTTCGCGAAATTCGTTTACGCGTTCTGGTTCAGGTAATGAAACAAGTTTTGAATCTTGCACAACCAGTGAGGCTGCTATGTCACCAATATATTGACCTTGATAACCATCTTCTGGAATTGGCTTTCCAAGTGCTGCGGCTTCAAGGGATGCTCCAAATAAATCCATCTGGTTGCCACGATCATTTATATAAAATTCGCGAACTACTTCTGCTCCTGCTGCACTCAATACTCGACCAAGAGAATCCCCAACAGCTGCCCATCGTGTATGTCCAAGATGCAGTGGCCCTGTTGGATTTGCACTAATAAATTCAAGGTTGATGCGCACACCTTTAAGCCCAGTGCTCTGACCATATTTAGAGTGTGCAGTCAAAATTGTGCGAACTAGTTCAGCTTGACTTGCTCTATTCAAAGTAATGTTAAGAAAACCTGGGCCAGCAATATCTACTTGTGAAATTTCTGGGATAACAGCCAAATTAGATTGCAAAATAGTTGCCACATCACGTGGATTCTTTCCTGCTGATTTGGCTAGTTGCAGTGCAATAGAAGATGCATAGTCTCCGTGATCGCGATTCTTTGGACGTTCAAGTGCAATTGTTTCTGGCAGATCGTTACTAATTTCTTTAGGCAGTTCTCCCGATGAAATGGCAGAGAGAATGGCTGTTCGGATATGGGCGGAAATCTGCTCTGAGAGGGAGATTTCTGAGCTGCTCATCTGTCAAAGGTTACTCGCAGCACCTGCACTCTGGCGTTGATATCAAATCCACTGATTTTTCCTTCGCATGATACGGACGACCCCTTCGTAAAAATTAGCCGTTTTGGCATCATCGCGAATTAACCTCTAACCTTGGGCACACTCAACAGGTTTTAGTTAGTAATCCTGTGACACTCTTTTGCGGGAGTGGTGAAATGGCAGACACGCAGGTCTTAGGAACCTGTGTCTTCGGACGTGCGGGTTCAAGTCCCGCCTCCCGCACCACATTAATTAGGTAATTTAATTACAAAATTAGGCTCAATTTAGCCAAGGGAGTTACGTTGATAACTCAACTAAAAGAACTTCGTGCACATAAAGGTTTCGTCCCACTTGTCAGTGCGCGATTTATTTCAAATTTAGGAAATGGTCTTTCACCTGTTGCATTGGCGTACGGCGTTTTAAGTATTCCTGGAGCCGATGGAAAAGATCTCAGTATTGTTATGGCAGCACGTTTTGTACCAATGGTTGCGCTGATGTTGCTTGGTGGTGTTGTAGGCGATCGCTATAAACGCAATCGCGTTGTTGGTGGAGCAGACATTATCGGTAGTTTTTTTGCTGCAATAAGTGCGATCTCATTTATCGGTAATTTTCCTTCCATCTGGCTCTTAGCATCAATGGGTGCGCTCTTTGGAATTCTGAATGCATTGTGGTGGCCGGCAATGACTGGCGTTCTTCCAGATATCTTGCCAAAAGAAAAATTTAAAGATGGAAATGCAGTTGTTGCACTTTCTAGCAATATTGGATTTGTTGTGGGAGCACTGCTAGGTGGAACTCTTGTCACTCTGTACGGATCTGGTTGGGCTCTATTAATTGATGCACTGACATTTTTTATCGCTGGAATTCTTGTTTGGAATTTAGATTTGCCACCAATGCCACAGCGCACTGACAACTCAGTACTTCATGATTTACGAATTGGATGGCGTGAATTTATATCTCGCCCATGGGTAATCGCAATTGTCTGCACATTCGCAATTATTAACATGTGTTTTGAATCTGTGTGGCAAGTACTTGGTCCTCTTGCATATAACGAAGGTGGAAATGGACCACGTAATTGGTCACTTAATCTTGCGGCTGTCACCGCTGGAATGATCTGCGGAAGTGCGATTGCACTTAAGGTTAAATTCAAGCGACCCTTAGTTTCTTCAATGATTCTTATTGCGTGCTCATCTATTTGGGATATTGCTATTGCAACTTCGCAGCCGCTCTTGTTGACAATGCTGTGTGGAGTTATTTCAGGAATAGCAATCGATGTGTTTATGGTCCAATGGAATACAGCTATGCAAACACACATTCCTGAGGAATCCTTCTCGCGTGTTGCCGCATACGATGCATTTGGTTCATTTGGTATTGCTCCGATTGGTGTGGCATTTGCGGGACCAGCGGCTGCTTATTTTGGAATTACGACAACGTTGTGGGCAACGGGAATACTTACATTTGTTGCTGCACTCGCATCGTTAAGCGTGAGATCTCTTCGTTCTTTGAAGTAATTTTCTTGCGAATAACTTGCAACAACTAGTTACTCGTGAGAACTTTTTTAAAGTATTTGTTACTTTCTTCTCCTGAGTAAATCACTCACTACGCCGAGGAGGTCGCACCTGATGTCAGATAACAAATGGTCTTTTGAAACTTTACAAATTCATGCTGGTCAAACGCCTGACCCAACAACAGGAGCACGCGCACTTCCTTTGTATCAAACGACTGCTTATCAATTTAGAGATACTCAGCATGCTGCCAACCTCTTTGGTTTAGCAGAGCTTGGAAATATTTATACGCGAATCATGAATCCAACTCAGGATGCAGTTGAGCAACGGTTAGCAGCACTTGAAGGTGGTGTAGCCGCACTTCTAGTTGCATCCGGATCTGCAGCAACAACTTATTCAGTGCTTAATGTCGCTGAAGCGGGCGATCACATTGTTTCTAGTCCAAGCCTGTACGGTGGAACTTACAATCTATTTCACTACACACTTCCAAAGTTCGGTGTCGAAGTTACATTTGTTGAAGATCCGGATGATCTTGATTCATGGCGCAAAGCTGTACGACCAAATACGAAGGCGTTCTTTGGCGAAACAATTGCTAACCCAAAAAATGACATTTTAGATATTGAGGGCGTAGCCAAAATTGCTCACGAAGTAGGCGTTCCGTTGATTGTTGATAACACTGTTGCAACACCATATGTAATTAAGCCAATTGAATATGGTGCAGATGTTGTAATCCACTCTGCAACTAAGTTCTTATCTGGCCACGGTAATGCTGTCGTTGGAGCAATTATCGATTCCGGTAACTTTGATTACGCAAAATATCCTGCAAAATTTAAGGGATTTAATGAACCAGACCCAAGTTATCACGGACTTGTATTTGCTCAAGCACTTGGAGTCGGTTCAGCATTTGGCGCAAACCTTGCATATATTTTCAAGATTCGCCTGCAATTGCTTCGCGATATCGGGGCGGCTGTTGCACCATTTAATGCATGGTTACTTGCGCAGGGTTTAGAAACATTGAGCCTTCGCATTGAACGTCACTTAGAAAATGCTAAGTCAGTTGCAGAATGGCTTTCCAAGCATCCAAGTGTCGAGAAAGTTAATTACGCATCCCTTTCAAACTCGCCATGGAACAAACTGGCGAAGAAATATGCACCTAAAGGATCTGGTGCGGTACTTTCATTTGAACTCAAAGGTGGCATAGAAGCCGGCAAGAAATTTGTGGAATCTCTCAAACTATTTAGCCATGTTGCAAATATTGGCGATGTACGTTCCTTGGTGATTCATCCAGCAACTACGACACACTCGCAGTTGAGCCCAGAAGAACAATTGGCCGCTGGTGTTACACCAGGACTTGTTCGATTAAGCCTAGGTCTGGAGAATATTGAGGATATCAAGGCTGATTTAGAATATGGATTCACGGCTTCTAAATAAATGAGATGGGCTTAGGCTTATCTCATGACAACGCAGGTGCCAGCGCCACCGAAACTTCGTGGGTGGTTTCATCTTGGCGCTACACCCGCGGTCTTTATCGCTTCCCTAGTCTTATTTATTCTAAGTAAGTCATCGTTAAAATTTGCTGTCGCGCTCTACTCCATCACTGCAATCATGCTCTTCAGTGTTTCTGCTATTTATCATCGTGTTCCGTGGTCACCCGCTAAGAAACTAATGTGGCGTCGTTGGGATCATGCCAATATCAATTTGCTCATTGCGGGTTCGTACACACCCTTCGCTGTTGCACTACTTGAAGGACGAGATCGTCTTATTTTGCTAACAGTCGTTTGGATCGGTGCGATTCTTGGAGTTGCTGTTCGCGTTTTTTGGATTGGCGCACCTCGTTGGCTATACGTTGCAAATTATTTATTGCTTGGATGGGTTGCAATTGCTTATACGCCGCATCTTTATCGAGAAGGCGGACTCTGGGTTTTACTTCCAATAATCATTGGTGGGCTTTTTTATTCAGTCGGTACGATTTTTTATGCACTTAAGAAACCAGGTCGTTACGCAAAATATTTCGGCTTCCACGAGCTATTTCACATCTTTGTTTTAGCAGCGTGGATTTCGCAGTACATCGCAGTTTCTGTGGCTATCTACCGCAATTAAGAAGGGCCTCACTGCTGCCTCTAACCCCCATTTACTCACACGGGGACTTTTGCCGAGAGCCCAAACTGCTCTAATCTAAAGCCCCTAGAGAATCTCTAGAAAATATCCGTCGGCAGCAAGGAAAATAATGAGCGAGAAGAAGAGCTTTCTTAATTGGGTTGGCTTCACAGGTGAAGAGCAAGCAACGCCAGGTTCTGTTGACCGCATTCGCGAATTAGAGCAACAACTCGCAGATCTTCGCTCACGTCGCGACATCACTTCTCTCAGTAAAGAAGAGTTTGAAATTCTTGCAACCGAAACTGCGATGTCCATGATCAAGTCTGCGCAATTGCGTGAAGCTCGTGCGCAGGCAGCATCGGATCGTCTTGTAAATGAAACATCACGCGCTGCAAAAGATGCACTTGAAGCTGCACAAAATAAAGCAGCATCCATGCTCTCTGGTGCTGAAGCACGTGGGCGAAAATATATTCAAGCGGCCGAATCAGAAGCCGATGAGATGATTGCAAATGCAGAAGATGCTGCAGAACGCGCAATGGAAGATAAGAAGCGCGAAGTTACCGCTCTGGCTCAGGCAGCGCGGCGCGAGGGCGAACGGATTATCTCTGGGGCTACCGCTGAAGTTTCAAATTATCGTCAATGGCTCTCTGGAGTAATTTCAGAAGCAGAACGTTTGTATCGCATTCAAACGCAATCACTTGATGCAGCAGAGAGTGCGATACATCAATCTCGTACTCGTCTCGAAGTGGCGTTTAACCGATTAGCTCAACTCCAAAAGAGTGTTCTCGATAATCTAAATCCAGATGACACCATCATCAATCGTGGCCCTATCCGTGTTGAAAGTCAGCGCACCAAAGCTGCACTCAACGCACCAAAGGGTAAGTCGACCAAAAAGGTTGCAAAGAAGAGTTCTGCAAAGCGTAAGTAACTCCAATGTCTGCTCAGCGCGGAGTTAAATACATCCCTGCAATTGACGGACTGCGCGCTGTAGCAGTCATTTCAGTGATTCTCTATCACTTAGGTGTTCCTTGGATACCTGGTGGGTTTCTTGGTGTAGATCTATTCTTTGTTATTTCTGGATATGTCATAACGCGTTTGCTCTTGGATTCAATTCAGCGAAGCGGTGGGTTAGATCTTCGTGCGTTTTATAAATCTCGTATTCGAAGATTGCTTCCACCCTTAGTTTTTATGATTATTACTACCACGCTCTTTATTGGAGTGTGGGCACCTGACACCATTAAGAGATTGCTCACCGATACTCCATTTTCGCTCGCCGGATTAATGAATTGGTGGTTGGTGTTTCGCCACCAAGATTACTTTGAAGCAATAGGTCGACCACCGCTTTTACAGCACACGTGGTCACTTGGCGTTGAAGCACAATTTTATTTAATTTGGCCTCTTATTTTGCTTCTAGTTCTTCGTCAATTAGGTCGCAAGATTATTCCTGCTGCCGCACTCTTTATTGCTATTGGATCTGGCGCTGCACTTTTATTGGTCTCGCTAAGTGTGGATGCAAACTCTTCTCAAGGAGTAAGCCATGTGTACTTCGGTACAGATACGCACAGCATTGGCCTTTTCCTTGGAGCAGCACTGGCAGTTAATTGGATTCCACAAAACCTTAAGGTAGACATTGCTAAGCGAGCTCAAGATGTTATTGATGGCATTGGTGTATTTGGTTTTCTTGGATTGCTGGCTAGTTTTTTATTCATAGAGGAAAGCAATTCCACTCTTTACAAAATTGCTTTTCCATTAGTCAGTATTTTTGGTTGCGCAATAATTATGTCTGTTGTTCATCCTGCATCTCGATTTGCCCCACTCTTACAAGGAAAAGCTATTTTATGGATAGGCGAACGTTCATACGCGATTTACTTATGGCACTGGATTATTTTCCAAGTTACTCGACCAAGTGTTGATTTAGCTGGTGCGAGCTGGGCTTTATATGCACTTCGAATTCTGATTGTTTTTGCGCTGGCTGATATTTCACTTCGATGGATTGAGTTGCCATTTAGAAATGGATACATCGAATCGTGGTTTAGGGGAATGAAATATCGAAGCAAAAAAGTTCGTGTGCGACAAAAGTCCACCTTGGCTGTATCAATTGTTTCAGTGCTCGTAGCTACTTCCTTGGTCAGCGCCAATGCCATCGCAATCAGTGAACAAAATCTTGCTAAATTAAAGTTGGAAATTACTACTGAGGCTGAAGTAGATACACAGATTACAAATCCATCAGATGGACTCTGGGTAGCAGGGGATTCGGTAATCCTTGGGATACGAAATGAATTATCTAATCGTCGCCAAGTTGGATTAATTAATGCGCATGTGGGTCGTCAGGCACCAGAATTGATTCAAGTTCTCAACAAGGATAAATCACGCATGGTCGGTTCATCAGTGATTGTGAATATGGGAAATAATAATCGACTACTTGAAAGTGAAGTAGTTTCAATATTTGAAGCAATAAAGGATCAACCACAGATAATTGTTGTTAATACTGCAGTTCCTCGCGGATGGAAAGATGAAAACAACGCACTGATCTCCCAAGTCGCCGCTAACTATCAAAATGTGAATATTGTGGATTGGAACAAAATTTCTGAAGGGCATCCAGAATACTTCGCTCCAGATGGCGTGCACTTAGTTCCAACTGGAATTAGTGTGTACGTTGATGCAATTCTTTCTGAACTCAAATAAATCGCAATAAAAAAGCCCCCGCGTTTCGCGAGGGCAATTTTATTTAAATCTTTTATTCGTACTGACCTGCAAGACTAAAGATTTTTGCAGATGCTTTCTTGTTATCTGAGTAAACACTTGAAACTCTAAAAAATGTTCCGCCTTCAGCACTGGTCAGCGCCACAGCATGTGTTAACTCTGTTGGATCAGTTGTTGCAACAACAGTCCACTCGCCGCCCATAGGCTTAACTTCAACTTTGTATCCTGTCAGACCATCTGTTGCAGATGGCGCGTTCCAACGTAAGTTCATTCCGCCTTCAGTTTTTATTGCCACAAAGTTTGAAGGCGCTTCCACAGTTCCAACTGGTTCTGCAGGAGTTGTTGGTTCTTCAGTTGCAGGTGTTGTTGGTTCTTCCGTCATTGTTGCAGTACTAGATGGAGTTGATGGCGCTGCTGCGTCATCTCCTGTTTTTCCTGACTTTGACCATACGAGAATTGCTAGGAGAACAATTCCAACAATAACTATTGCTACTACGCGATTAGACGCACCTTGCTTTGGTTTGTCATCAAAAGATACTGACTTTGCAGAACTGCGTGGTGCTGGAACTGTAGAAACATCAACGCGACCGCGAGCGCCACCAACTGGAACAGCTGGTACGACTAAGCGATCAACAGATGTTGCACGACGTGAAGATTTCTTTGTTGCCTTGCGTGCAGAAGATTTTTTAGCACTCTTCTTTACCGCAGACTTACGAGCGGTGCTCTTCTTTGCAACTTTCTTAACACTTCTCTTTGCTGTTGACTTGCGAGCAACAGACTTCTTAGCGCTCTTCTTCGCTGCTGACTTTTTAGCGGTTTTCTTGACAGCCACATGAACTCCTTGGGTAGCGGTACGTACTTACTTCACGCACTCGGACAGTAGAAGTTTACCCCAGTGAGGAGAGCAAACTGATTACGTAAGGTGCTATTGAACGGAGTGATTTACCGCGATGGCTAATCAAATCCTTCTCTTCCGCGCTCATTTGCGCGCTAGAGATTGCTAAACCTTGTGGCCTAAATAGGGGGTCATACCCAAAACCTTGATTACCGATCGGGGCAAAAAGAATCGATCCTTCAAAGATTTCTACACAGACATGCTCTCGGCCATCAGGAAGAACAAGAGCTGCGGCACAAGTGAAGTGAGCGCCACGCTTTTCTTCAGGAATATTCTCTATTTCTTTTAACAATTTTAAATTATTTGCTTGATCATCACCGTGCACACCTGCGTACCTAGCCGAAAAAATCCCAGGCGCTCCATTGAGTGCATCTACACATAATCCACTGTCATCGGCGATTGCTGGCAATCCAGTTTCACTGCACACACTTCGCGCCTTTAATAATGCATTTTCTTTAAAAGTACTCCCAGTTTCTTCTACTTCGGTAGTAAGTGGGAATTCTTCAAGTCCAACCAGATTAATTGTGCCTTGTGAAATTGCATCAAGAATTCTACGGAATTCTCTTACCTTTCCTTGATTGCGCGTTGCCAAAACTAAAGTTATGGGTGTGCTCATTTTGAAAGAACGGAACTCTGCATTCTTGATAAATCTTTACAGCCACCAACTGCAAGATCAAGTAATTCATTTAAAAGTGCACGATCAAATGGAACACCTTCGGCCGTTCCTTGAACTTCAATAAATCGTCCATCACCACTGCATACAACATTCATATCCGTATCCGCACGGACGTCTTCTTCGTAGCAAAGATCTAGCATTGGAACACCGTTAATGATTCCAACACTAACTGCAGCAACAGAATCTGACAGTGGTTTTGAATTTTCTTTAATGTGACCTTCTTTTTTGGCCCATGCAATCGCATCGGCTAATGCAACATATGCACCAGTAATTGCTGCAGTGCGTGTTCCACCATCTGCTTGTAAAACATCACAATCGATAACAATTGTGTTTTCCCCGAGTTCTTTCATATCAACAATCGCGCGAAGTGAACGACCAACTAAACGTGAAATCTCTTGTGTGCGCCCACCTAACTTACCTTTTACACTTTCGCGATCTGATCGCGTATGTGTTGCGCGTGGAAGCATTGAATACTCTGAAGTTACCCAGCCGTTGCCAGAATCTTTTAACCAACGTGGAACACCAGGAGAAAATGATGCAACACAAAGAACTCGTGTCTTACCGAATTCAACAAGCACCGAACCTTCGGCGTGATCTAGCCAACCGCGCGTAAATTTAATTTCACGGAGCTGATTGTTCGTGCGTCCATCATTGCGTGACATGTATATCTCCGTTTATCTAAGCAGTTTATAGGTTTGGGTGGTTTATAGAATTTGGTGTTCTACTCGTCCAACTTCTGGACCGAGAAATCTACGTGCGAGTGTTTCAAATGCGTGTGCATCTCCTGTAGCGAGGAATCTATGGTTGGCATTTTTTGTGCTGGAGTGAAGCAAGTTATTTTCCACAAGCACCCTATACAAATCCTTAGCAGTTTCATCGGCGCTAGATACCAACGAAACGGAATTACCAACCACGTATGAAATTACACCTGTAAGTAATGGATAGTGAGTGCAGCCTAAAACCAAAGTATCTATCTCTGCATCGATTACTGGCTTGAGGTATGTGCGAGCAATATCTGTAATTTCCGGACCAGAAGTTTCTCCGCGTTCAACGAATTCCACAAATAATGGGCAAGCAACAGAAGTAATCTGCAAGTTAGGTGCTGCTGCAAATGCATCTACATAAGCCTTTGAATCAATTGTTGCTTGCGTGCCGATCACGCCAATTTTTCCAGACTTTGTTGCAGCAACAGCCCTGCGTACTGCTGGCTGGATTACTTCAATAACTGGAATCGAATACCTTTCACGTGCATCACGCAACATTGCAGCACTCGCCGTGTTGCATGCAATGACGAGTGACTTAACGCCTTGATCAACTAAGAAATCTAAAGTTTCTAATGCAAACTCTCGAACTTGTGCCAGTGACCGCGGTCCATATGGTCCTCGTGCTGTATCACCTATATAAAGAGTGGTTTCATTTGGAAGCTGGTCAAGAATGGCGCGTGCAACGGTTAATCCGCCAACGCCGGAATCAAATATTCCAATAGGTGCATCACTCACACCGCGAAGTCTACCGCTATGCCCATAACTGATCATCGAGTGCTTCTGATGCACTCACGTGATCAGCGCTATAAACACCAGTAGATAGGTATTTCCAACCTGCATCACAGACAATAAATGCAATGTCTGCGCTCTTGCCGTCGCGGATTGCTTCGGCGCCCATTGCAAGGGCTGCATGAAGAATTGCACCAGTTGAAATTCCGGCAAAAATTCCTTCAATTTCTAATAAATCCCTAACACGCCGAACAGAATCTTCGGCGCCAACAGAAAAACGTCGCGTTAATACAGATGCATCATAGAGTTCTGGGACAAAACCTTCGTCGATGTTTCTTAAACCATAAACAACTTCACCGTAACGTGGTTCGGCTGCGATAACTTGTACATCTGATTTTTGTTCACGCAAATATTTTCCAGCACCCATGAGTGTTCCTGTAGTTCCTAAACCCGCAACAAAGTGTGTGATCGTTGGCAGATCTGCAAATATTTCAGGGCCAGTGCCTTGATAATGCGCCAACGTATTTGCAGGATTTCCATATTGATACATAAAAACCCACTCAGGATTCTTGCCTGCTAATTCTTTTGCCACTCGAACTGCTTCGTTTGAACCACCAGCAGCTGGTGAAAATATGATTTTTGCGCCCCACATTTCTAATAACTGTCGGCGCTCAATTGAAGTATTTTCTGGCATCACACAAATCAATTTATAACCACGTGTCTTTGCCACCATCGCAAGTGAAATTCCAGTATTGCCACTTGTTGGTTCGAGAATTGTTGCACCTGGCTTGAGAGTTCCGTCTGCCTCTGCCTTTTCAATCATTGCCAATGCAGCACGGTCTTTTATTGAACCCGTCGGATTTCGATCTTCCATCTTTGCCCACAGTCTCACATTGGGTGCAGGAGAAAGTTTCGGCAAACCGATAAGGGGTGTATGGCCTACGGAACTTTCTAAAGAATCAAATCGTGCCACTGTTAGCCACCTGCGACAGCAGGCAGAACAGTAATTGAATCACCTGATTTAAGAGAAGCATCTAACCCGCCAAGGAATCGAACATCTTCATCATTGACATAAATATTTATGAATCGGCGCAGTGCACCATCTTCTAGTAGGCGCTCGGCCAATCCAGGATATTGACGATCAAGATCTGAGATTAAGGATTTAAGATCTGCACCATCAGCAGAAACAACCTTTGCATCCTTTGTATATGGGCGCAAAATTGTTGGAATTCGAACTTCAATTGCTGCTGTAGTCATGTGCTTATTATTGCCAATGCGTGCTGCTTTCGCCAATTCGAGAATAAGAAGTGGCTCTAATCCAAGATTGTTACGGGCTCTTCTGTGACCATGCCATCAATAATTCGATAAGAACGAAATTCAGTCGCAGGTGCAATCTCTTCGCGTGTAGAGACAAGTACATAGTGCGCTCCTGGTTCACCGGCATATGCAATATCTGTGCGAGATGGGTACGCCTCTGTTTCTGTATGAGAGTGATAGATAACAACTATTTCTTCATCTTTGTCATCAACTTCACGGTAAAGAGCTAGCAAATCTTTTGGATCAAATTCATAAAAAGTTGGTGAGTGAGCTGCATTAATCATCGGCTTTAAGCGAAGTGGAGTGCCTGAGCCTTGTGGCCCAAGGATTACACCGCATGCTTCATCAGGGTATTCAGTGCGCGATTGTTGAAGTATCTGATCAACGATTGTGCGTGAAATTGTTAAAGACATGTCAGGATTCTAATCCATCCATGAGCGCTTCAAGTAAATTGCCTTGCAACCAACCAAGCCAGCTATATACCCCATACACGCCACGCATTGGATCATCCGGTGCTAATAATTCGAGTTCTTCATGAGAATTTTTTTCAACGTTTAGTCGAACACCAAGTGCAAGTCGAATGTCATTTATCCCACCTAGCCATGCATTCGCCAATTCATGATTGAGTTCGATGCTTCCATCTTCACTACTCATAAGCATCGTGCGAATAGACATAGCGTGTGCTTGTTTCTTGGTGCGCAAAACCGATTCGGTATACCTGCGAAACTCAGCCGCATCGACACCGTCTGCATAAGCATTCGGTAATAAACGTAGTAAGACTTCATCATCTGGAGGAGAGTCGTGAAATGTTATTCCCACCATTGCAGCAAGTGGATCCTGGTCTTGTTGATCAACGCGCTCGGCAAGTAATTCAATAATTTGTTGGGAAAGATTAATTAAAACTTCTTTTTCAGAATCTGCAAATTGTGCGACATATAATTCTTCTCCGTGTCGAGTAAATCCGTGGCCTTCGTTCATTAACCTTGGTCTCCACGTTGCAGAGTTGCCCACAATCCGTACTCATGGAGCCTTGCAACATCATGTTCCATCTCTTCTCGTGTGCCCTCTGAAACAACTGCCTTACCTTCATTGTGAACTTTCATCATCAACTCTGTTGCACGCTCATGTGAATACCCAAATAACTCCATGAAAACATACGTCACATACGTCATGAGATTAACTGGGTCATCCCAAACAATTGTTATCCATGGACGATCACTGGAAAAAATTGCATTAATTTCTTCTTCTATTTTTGATTTTGTTTTTACCACTATCTAATCACCACTGTAATTACATCTGATTCTGCTTGGTTCCACAAAGTATCTTTAGCAACACTCACTCTGAACTTGGCAAAACCTTTTTGTACAGAGGTTGTAGAAATTGTAAATGCTCCATTTGTATCTGTCACTACTGGTGCTCCAACTGAAATCCATTTGCCTGCTTGCTGTTGTAACAACTGAACTGGAACTCCGCTTAGATGGGGTGATAGAACGCCGGTGATTGCAAATGCTTGAGAGCGAAGAACAGATACAGGAGCATCGACTGAAATTCGACGATTAATAACTACTGGTAATTCTTGAGAGAATGATTCGAGTCGCTCCCATGTGTCATCGGTGTGTGCTCGAAGCATTGTGCTCTTTGAAAGTAAGAGCGGAACCCGAATACTTCCGTCTACGCCCGTTGTACTAGTTGCAATTTCTCGCCACTGGGTTTCATTTTCTGATTTTGTTTCGATGCGAACTAGCAAATTATTTATTGGTAACTTATCCGGTAATTGAAATGTTGCATTCAGTTCGAGTATGGATCCGAATTCAAGAGGCGAAGTTAATTCGGAATTTGCAGTAGTAAGTGAAGCAGTGCTAATTACTTGATCCGGAGCGATAGCTAAAGCAGCATCTCTAATTGCTTGCGAGCCTGCCATGTCTTCCATTCCAAAAGTCCACAGAGCAACTCCACCCAATCTGTACTTAGAGACAAATCCAATACGTGAAGTAAAACTTCGTGCGTCTTGATACCAAGCAGTGCGAGTTGCTGTACACGTAGTTGCTAGCCCAGCTGCAGTCAGCCCGCTGTACACCTTGTTGTATGTGAAATTAACTTCTCCAAATGCTTCGTCATACTTCGGAAATACTCCATAACTTTGTGAAAGTGCTGCCGCATCTCGTAACAAAAAGGTTGCAGCTTTTGCTCCAACTTTTACTACTTTGGCAACTTCTACAGGACAGATTCCTTCAACTTTAGTAACCCAATCTCGACCGTAACCTGGTATTCCGACGTATACCTTGGATGCAGGCATTACCGATATTGCATACTTAATTGTTTTTTCAGTCCAAGCAAGGGGACCCAGTGGGCCAGCTCTTGAAATGGAATAGTCGTAAGTCATGATACGAAGTCGATCAACGTATGCAGCGATATCTGCCCATGCATATACAAAGTAACCCTTTTGCGCTTCTGCTGGGTTATATACATAAGGAGTAGTGACCGACAGTAATTTGTTCTTAGCCTTAAGGGCACTACTTAATTCTTTTATGAATGCAATCCAATTTAGTTTTGTCGAATTCCATGTTGTGTTTTTATCTACGAAGGCAAAACCTTCAAAATCCAAATCAATTCCATCGTAATTATTTGTCGTTACTAGATTAGTGATTGCATTCACCACCTGTGTGCGCGATGTTGGATTTGCAAGTAATTTTGCTAAAACTAGTTCACTTGTTCCGTCAGTAATCGTAGGAATGATCGTCAATCCTGCATTGCGCATGGCAGTAAGTGGTACCGAGATTGGAACACTCGGGTTTGCAGGTGCATATAAATTCGTGACAACTGCTTCATTTTTTGCACCATTGAATTTAAGTTGGTACCAAAATGGCATTACTTCTCGAATTAGATCTGCATTTGCGATTGCAGCCGGAAGAGCTGTTTTCATTGAATAATAAGGAATCCAACCAGATAGCACTTTACGCGGTTGTGATCCGGCATTTGCAGATGGTTGAACTGAGACCACACTTGAAAAAACAAGAATTAGTGCAATTACTGGTTTTAGTTTTTTCATATTAATTATCTTTAGGCGCTTCGCGCAATCCATCATGAATCTCTTTACATGCCGGACAGATTGGATATTTTTCGGGATCACGCGTTGGAATCCATTTTTTACCACACAGAGCTTTGACTGATTTACCCGTTACGGCCGATTCAACTATTTTCTCTTTTTTCACATAATGTGAAAATCGATCATGGCCACCATCATCTTCTTCTAATTCTGGTCGAGTGAGCAGATCTGTATCGGTAGCAGTGTCGCTTCCGCGTCTTAAAATACCCATGAGCACACCTTACCGTGAGGGTAGAATTGATTAGATGAAAGACTTATTACGCACCGAACATTTAACGCGCGATGACGTTGAATTGTTGCTCGATACTGCTGCGCAATTTGCTGCCGAACCACTTCGTTCTAAAGATGCCTTAGCCCATAAGAGTGTGGCAATTTATATGACAAAACCATCTACTCGTACTCGGTTGGCTTCACAAACCGCAGTTGCACACTTAGGTGGTTCGCCAATTGTTTTACGCGGGGATGATTTGCAACTTGGCCGTGGAGAATCAATTGCAGATACTGCAAGAATATTTAGCGGATACTGCGATGCGATAATTGTTAGAACATTTGCTCAATCCGATGTTGATGAACTCGGAAAGTACGCTTCGATTCCAGTTATTAATGCACTTACTGATGATGATCATCCAACACAACTCTTGGCAGACTGGCTAACTATTCGCGAAACTTTTGGTAAAGATGTTTCTGGTCGCAAATTCGTTTATTTGGGCGATGGAAATAATATGGCGCATGCATGGTTAATCATGGGTGCAATCATGGGCGCACACGTTGTTGCTGCAACTCCTGAAGGTAAATGGGCACCAAGTGCGATTGCAATTGCAACAGCACAAAAGATTGCTGCACAATCTGGTGCGACGATTGAAGTAACGCACGATGCGCAGAGCGCAGCAAAAGATGCCAGCGTTTTATACACCGATGTATGGATGTCCATGGGCGATCCTGAATCTGAAAAGCAAGAAAAAATTAGAGCGCTAGCACCATTTGCTGTAACTGATGCATTGATGGCACAAACTTCTAAAGATTCAATATTTATGCACTGTCTTCCAGCACATCGTGGCGAAGAAGTTATGGCATCTGTCATTGATGGACCAAAATCTGTGATCTGGCGTGAAGCATTTCACAGACGAACCACAATTCAATCCCTGTTATTTCACTTAACAAGAGGTGAACTCAAGGGTTCTATCTAGCCACTAGGCACAAAAAGTATTAGATTTACCTAATGCGAATAGCCGTACCTAAAGAAATCCGCGAAGGCGAGAAGCGCGTAGCGCTCGTTCCAGACATCATTACCAAATTAACTCGTTTGGGTTATGAAGTTGCTATCGAATCTGGCGCTGGCACGCACTCGCAAGCAATGGATGATGATTTTAAGAGCGCTGGTGCATCCGTAGTAAATGGTGATGTGCTCAAGGATGCTGATGTTGTCCTCAGTGTTTCTCCACTAACTCCAGCGCAAATGTCTTCACTCAAAAAAGGTGCAATCACTATTTCATTCTTATCTCCTGTGACTGCAACAGATTCCATCGATGCAGCTGCCAGCGCAGGTGTTACGGCATTTTCACTCGAATTAGTTCCACGCATTTCGCGTGCGCAATCCATGGATGCTCTGACATCTCAAGCACTCTGTGCTGGATATCGTGCGGTATTAGTTGGCGCAGAAATGTCGCCACGTTTCTTTCCATTATTAATGACTGCCGCAGGAACAGTTACACCCGCACAAGTTCTTGTACTCGGTGCAGGTGTTGCTGGTTTGCAAGCGATTGCAACGGCTCGTCGATTAGGCGCAGTTGTATCTGCCTACGATGTTCGACCATCTTCGGCCGATGAAGTGAAATCAATGGGTGCAACTTTTATTGAACTCGAACTCGAAGCACTCGAAGGCGCTGGTGGCTATGCGCGCGAGATGACTCCAGAGCGTGCTGCAAAGCAACGCGAGTTATTAACTCCTTACATCGCTAAATCCCATGTGGTTATAACAACTGCTGCAGTACCTGGACGACAAGCGCCACAATTAATGACTCAAGCAATGGTCGATTCAATGGCATCAGGAACAATCATTGTGGATTTAGCCGCAGAAACTGGTGGAAACGTTGAAGGATCAAAACCAGGAGAAGTTGTTGTAACTAAAAATGGTGTGCGAATCTGGGGTGGAAAAGATGTTCCAAGCCAACTTCCATATCACGCATCAAGTTTGTACTCACGTAACGTCGTAAATCTTCTAACACTTCTAACTAAGCCAGCTGCAGAAGGCAGTGCTCTTGCATTCAACCTTGATTTTGAAGATGAAATTATTAATGGTGCTGCTGTTACACATGCTGGAGCTAAACGAAATGGAGGCACAAAATAATGGAACCGATTGCAATCATCTCTATTTTCGTTCTTGCAGTTTTCGTAGGTTTTGAAGTTGTATCTAAAGTTTCTAGTACTTTGCACACTCCATTGATGAGTGGTGCTAACGCTATTCATGGTGTGATTTTGGTTGGTGCAATCATCGTGGCCGATCACAGCCGAACTAATCTCGAGTTAGGTCTTGCCGTTGCGGCAATCATCTTGGCCACAATTAACATGGTCGGCGGATTCGTGGTTACAGATCGCATGCTTGAAATGTTTAAACCAAAGAAGGGCGGTGAGAACAAATGAACCATTTTCTCTATAGCCTGATTGGTCTTTCAGCTGGTGTTTGTTTCATTCTTGCTCTTAAAGGATTGTCTAAGCCTAAAACTGCACGTCGTGGAAATATCATCGGTGCAATTGGCGCAACAATTGCAACCGTTGTTGTTTTCTTCTATGCACAAGATGGTGAATCACTTCCGCTAAATAATCTAGGTTGGATTCTTGGTGCCATAGCTATTGGAACAGTCATAGGCGTTCCTGCTGCACGTAAAGTTCAGATGACGCAGATGCCACAACTCGTTGCACTATTTAATGGTGTCGGCGGTGGCGCTGCAGCACTCGTTGCAATCGTTGAGTATTTACACCTTGGTGATAAGGCAAACACAGCAGAAGTAATCGCAACAGTTTTCACCGTCATCGTTGGTTGCGTTTCATTTAGCGGTTCGATCATCACCTTTTTAAAGCTTCAAGAGTTAATGACCACTCGACCAGTTGTATTTCCTGGCGGTCGTTTTGTAATTGCAGGAACACTGGCTGCAACGCTCGCTGCTGCAGTCTGGGTTGTCATTGAACTAGGCAATAATCCGCTCTTGATTCTTGCGGCTCTTGCGTTGGCATTTGGTGTGTTGTTCGTGCTCCCTGTTGGTGGAGCGGATGTTCCAATTGTTATCTCTCTACTAAATGCCTTTACAGGTTTAACTGTTGCTGCAAGTGGTTATGTTCTAGATTCCACACTATTGATAATTGCTGGAACTCTCGTTGGTGCTTCAGGAACAATCTTGACTCGCTTAATGGCAGAGGCCATGGGTCGCTCACTCTTTGGAACACTCTTCGGTGCGTTTACCGCAAAGCCACAAGAAGCAAGTGGCGCCACAGAAGAGCGTCCTGTTCGTTCAGGTTCGCCAGATGACGTTGCAATTTTGCTTAACTATGCGCGTCGTGTCGTCATCGTTCCTGGCTTTGGTTTAGCCGTTGCACAAGCACAGCACACAGTTCGCGAATTAGCAGATCTGATGTTGGCAAAAGGTATTGATGTTGCATACGGAATTCACCCAGTTGCAGGTCGTATGCCAGGACATATGAACGTGTTGCTTGCAGAGGCCAATGTTCCTTATGACCAATTAGCTGAAATGGAAGAAGTAAATCCAACTTTTGGACAGACAGATGTTGCAATAGTTATTGGCGCTAACGATGTTGTTAACCCTGCGGCGCAGACAACTCCTGGTTGCCCAATTTATGGAATGCCAATTCTTGAAGTTTCCAATGCTGCAAACATTATTTTCCTTAAGCGCTCAATGCGTCCAGGCTTTGCAGGTATCGAAAATGAACTGCTTTATGATCCAAAGACAATGCTTCTGTTCGGTGATGCAAAGGCTTCGCTAACAAAGGTTGTTTCAGCGCTTAAGAACCTTTAACTTCTGAGTTGCAGGTAGTTGAAAGTTCAACTATTCTCGGCTTATTGAATTAAGGAGTTGAAATGCCAGCAGTTACCGTCAGCGATATAACAATTCTGCCTCGAGTTACAGAGGCGCCAGGATCGCGCGCGCGAACAGTAAAGAGCATCACAACTGCGCCACAAGGTTTTGAAGGCGAAGGTTTTCCAGTCCGTCGTGCATTTGCTGGCGTTGATATGTCACAACTCGATCCATTCATTCACTTAGATCAAATGGGCGAAGTTGAATACGCACCTGGTGAACCAAAAGGAACTCCATGGCATCCACACCGCGGTTTTGAAACTGTTACATACATTATTGATGGAATCTTTGATCACTATGACAACAATGGTGGTGGCGGAACAATCCAAAATGGTGACACGCAATGGATGACTGCTGGTGCGGGAATTTTGCACATCGAAACTCCCCCAGAACATTTAGTGATGAGCGGTGGTTTATTTCACGGTTTTCAATTGTGGGTAAATCTTCCAGCTGCTAAAAAATGGTCACCACCTGCATATCAAGATTTACGTGCAAGCGAAGTTGCACTTCTTGCATCTCACGATGGTGGCGCACTTATCCGTGTAATCGCTGGCGAAATAGATGGACATAAAGGTCCAGGATCAACACAGACTCCAATCACCTTGGTGCACGCCACTGTTCAACCTGGCGCTGAATTACGTCTGCCATGGCGCAAGGATTACAACGCACTTGTGTACACATTGGCGGGACACGGTTTTGTTGGCGAAGAATCACGTCCGGTTCAGATGGGTCAACTCACTGTTTTCGGTGATGGAGATTCTTTGGTTATTCGCGCTGCTAATCAGCAAGAGAGTCGTTCTCCAGAATTAGAACTATTCATTCTTGGTGGCCAACCAATTAAAGAACCTGTTTCATGGATGGGCCCATTCGTTATGAATACTAAAGCTGAAGTACTGCAAGCCTTTGATGACTTTCAAAAAGGATTGCTCGGAACTGTTCCGGCGATTCATAAGAAAGATGTTTTGAATGTACACGGAGCACCGACTGAAATTGTAGAAAAGTAAAACTAACCAACCATTTCGGAGTCGTAGGCACGATTGCTATCGTGAATGCAACTCTTGCTGACATCAATCTTTGAGCAATCTTCGCATAGTAAAACTAATTCGTGACACGCTTTACGGGCACAGTTATAGAACTGTTTAGTTGGCGCGTTGCATGCTTCGCATTCGCCGATAATTTTTGCTTTGGATGAGAAATCAATTGCCATACGGCCATCAAATGTGTAGAGCGAGCCTTCCCACAAACCTTTATCACCATACTTCTTGCCGTACTTAGCGATGCCGCCTTCGATCTGATAAACCTCTTTAAATCCGTTATCGACCATTACGGCTGAAAGGATTTCGCAGCGAATTCCGCCGGTGCAATATGTAACTACAGGTTTGTCTTTCAGGTGATC
>WLNM01000019.1 GCA_009699825.1 Actinomycetota bacterium | reverse complement strand
GTATCTGTATTTCACTTACTCTCACCAGTAGATCAACCAATGTATTTACGCCGCCCCGATGCAGTACCAACGTCGGAGCGATAATGGACATAACTTTTCGTGAAGCAATGCCATTAGATCTTCCAGTATTAGTTTCAATGGAGCGCACATTATTTGCAGACGCTCCTTGGTCGATGGGCCAATTCAAAGAAGAGTTCGCTGGGATTCCTAAGACTCGTTATTTCTTAGTGGCCCTGGATTCGGATAAACAGATAGTGGGATACGCCGGCGTCATGGTTGTTGCATCTGGCGTGGACGCAGATGTTTTAACAGTTGCTGTGCTTCCAGAAGTGCGCAGACGTGGCATTGCTCGTCACTTTATGGAATCACTTGAAAAATGGTCACTCATGCGTGTAGCACCATCAATGATTCTTGAAGTTGGCGTAACCAATTTATCCGCCATAGCCCTCTATGAATCATTGGGATATTTAATAATTAATACTCGCAAGAATTATTACGGGCCGGGGCTCGATGCCCACGTAATGCGAAAAGAGCTGACATGAGCCAGCCACTTGTACTTGGAATCGAAACTTCGTGTGATGAAACCGCCATTGGAATTGTTAAAGGGCGCACATTATTGGCAAACGAAATTGCATCTAGTGTGCAAGAACATGCACGTTTTGGCGGCGTAGTTCCTGAAATAGCAAGCAGGGCGCACCTAGAAGCGATGATTCCATCCCTTGACCGCGCTCTTAAAAGTGCAAAAGTTTCACTGCGAGATATTGATGCAATAGCTGTGACTGCTGGTCCTGGCTTAGTGGGCGCATTATTAGTTGGAACATCAACGGCTGCAGCTATTGCACTTGCACTTGATAAACCCCTATTTGGTGTTAATCACTTAGCTGCTCATATCAGTGTTGATTACTTAACACATGACAAAGCAATTGAACCGACAATTGCTTTACTTGTAAGCGGTGGGCACTCATCCATTTTGCAGATTAATGACATCACATCATCAATAACTTCATTAGGTTCGACAATGGATGACGCAGCGGGTGAAGCATTCGACAAGATTGCGCGAGACATGGGACTCGGTTTTCCTGGAGGACCAGCTGTAGATTTAGAAGCAAAAAATGGAGATAGCAGCGCAATTAATTTTCCACGAGGATTAACGCAAGCAGAAGATTGGCGCACTCGTCCATATGATTTTTCATTCTCTGGTCTTAAGACAGCAGTTGCCAGATATTTAGAATCAACTCCTGATTACAAACGCGGTGATGTTGCAGCATCATTTCAAGAAGCCATTGTTGATGTACTTTTACAAAAATCACTTGCAGCGTGCACGGCAACGGGAATCCAATCCTTGGTTATCGCCGGGGGAGTTGCCGCAAATTCGCGTCTTCGAGAGTTAGCCGAACAGAGATGTCGGGACGCAGGAGTGCTACTGCGAATTCCTTCGCCTCTGCTCTGCACAGATAACGGAGCGATGGTTGCAGCCTTGGGATCTCTCATGAGCAGTGCCGGCCGCCCTTATTCAGCCATTGATCTGAGCGCTTCGTCCAGCCTCGCTGTCACAACTGTGAGCGTGTAACCCCTAATTTGCGCATGGGGAATAGCCCCGCGTACTCTTGGCGTTAGCACTCAAGGGTCGAGTCTGCTAATCGCGGCTCCTGGCCCACACATCGAAAATATGAAGGAGTTATACCCATGGCTGTAGCCATTAAGCCGCTTGAAGATCGCATTGTCGTAAAGGCCAACGAGGCTGAAACAACTACTGCATCAGGTCTTGTTATCCCAGATACAGCAAAAGAAAAGCCGCAAGAAGGCACAGTAATTGCTGTTGGACCAGGTCGCTTTGATGATGGCGTTCGAGTTCCTATGGATGTCAAGGTTGGCGATGTAGTTCTTTATAGCAAGTACGGCGGAACTGAAGTTAAGTACAACAATGAAGAGTACTTAGTTCTATCTGCTCGTGACATTCTCGCTGTTATCGAGAAGTAAATGGGAAAGATTCTAGAATTCGACGAGCATGCTCGTCGTGCAATGGAGCGCGGCGTCAATATTTTGGCTGACACTGTCAAGGTAACTCTGGGACCTAAGGGTCGCAACGTTGTTATCTCGAAGTCATACGGCGCTCCAACAATTACAAATGATGGCGTAACAATCGCCAAAGAAATTGAACTCTCTGATCCTGTTGAAAATATGGGAGCACAACTAGTTAAAGAAGTTGCAACCAAGACCAACGATGTCGCTGGTGATGGAACAACAACGGCCACAGTTCTGGCTCAGGCAATGGTTAAAGAAGGACTTCGCAACCTTGCAGCTGGCGCACAACCAATGGATCTAAAACTCGGAATTGAAGCTGCGGTTATTGCAATCTCTGAACGTCTACGCGCTAATGCCACTGTTGTAAATGACAAGGCACAGATCGCTGACGTTGCAACAATTTCGGCGCAAGATCGCAGCATTGGAGACCTCATCGCAGAAGCGATGGACAAGGTCGGCAAAGATGGCGTCATCACAGTTGAAGAAGCTTCAACAACGGCGCTCGAACTCGAATTCACAGAAGGTATGCAATTTGATAAGGGCTATATCTCTCCATACTTCGTAACAGATCAAGATCGTATGGAAGCAGTCCTAGAAGATGCATACGTTTTGATCGTTGGAAATAAAATTTCTGCGCTCGCAGATTTGCTTCCAATCCTTGAAAAAATTGCACAGGCTTCAAAGCCATTGCTGATCATTGCTGAAGACGTTGAAGGAGAAGCTCTTTCAACTCTGGTTGTGAACCGCATGCGTGGTGTATTTGCATCGGCTGCAGTTAAAGCACCTGGCTTTGGAGATCGTCGTAAAGCGATGCTCGAAGACATTGCAATTCTGACCGGTGGAACAGTTATCTCATCAGAAATTGGAATGAAGCTCGATCAAATCGGAATTGAATCTCTTGGTAAAGCACGCCGCGTTGTGATTTCAAAAGATGCCACCACAATCGTTGACGGTGGTGGAGATAAGAAACTCGTTGCAGCTCGCGTGCAAGAAATTCGCAACGAATTAACAACTACAGATTCAGAGTGGGATCGCGGCAAGCTCCAAGAGCGCGTTGCAAAACTCGCTGGTGGAGTCTGCGTAATCAAAGTTGGCGCACACACAGAAGTAGAACTTAAGGAGAAGAAGCACCGCCTTGAAGATGCTATTTCAGCAACTCGCGCTGCTGTAGAAGAAGGAATCGTTATCGGCGGAGGCGCATCACTTGTACACGCTGCCGATGCTCTCGAAGGCGATCTTGGATTCACTGGCGATAAGGCTGTTGGTGTTCGTCTTGTTCGCAAGGCGTGCGATGAACCACTTCGTTGGATTGCAGAAAATGCTGGACTTGAAGGTTACGTAGTTGTAGCAAAAGTTCGCGCGATGAAAGCACATGAAGGTTTCAATGCTGCAACTGATGTCTATGGCGATCTTGCAAAAGATGGCGTTATTGACCCAGTTAAAGTAACTCGATCAGCACTTGCAAATGCTGCATCAATTGCTGCGATGTTTATTACAACAGAAGCTGTTGTCTACGAACGTCCAGCAGATGCAGCACCTGACGCTGGTGGTAACGGACATTCTCATGGTCCAGGTGGGCATTCCCACTAATTCATTAGTTAGAAATAAAAACCCCTTCGTTTATCGCGAAGGGGTTTTTATTTATCTAAATATTTACGAAGCGTGTGAAACCTCAGATTGAGTTACTTTTCCAGTAATCGCCAAGCGATCGTCTTCAGAAAGTCCGCCCCAAATTCCATATGGCTCCTGCACGGCTAATGCATGTTCGCGACATTGCTGAATAACAGGACAGCTGGCACAAATTGCTTTTGCGGCATTTTCACGATTGCGTCTGCGTGGGCCACGTTCTCCATCAGGATGGAAAAACATCTCACTAGGCAGCGTGCGGCATGAACCTTCGTACTGCCACTCCCAGTGATCAGCGATCGGTTGGGGTAAACGTGAAATTTCAGCCATACAGAGAAGGTACAACCGTTTCATAGGTTGTTCAACTATCCACCATCAATTTCCCTCCACAAAGGGCGTTCTGAGTGGTGAGTTGCCTCTCATCACGCCACGATTAGCCCATGGAAGAGCTATTAACCGTTGCAGCCGTGGCCAGACGCCTCGGTGTGGCACCGGCGACTCTTCGAACCTGGGCCCGTCGATATGGCGTTGGACCCACAGATCACCAGAGTGGTTCACATCGGCTCTATAGCATCGAAGACTTAGCCACATTAACAACAATGCGCCGATTAATAATCGCTGGTACTCCACCGGCGTTGGCAGCAGAGAGAGCATTAAGTGCAGCAGATCCCATCAGTGTCGAAAGAATTGTAAATGGGTTTTCTGATCGCCAAGAAATGATCACTGTCTTGCATAACGCAGCCCTGGCTATGGATAAAAATTTCATAGAAAAAACACTTCGCAACGACTTTGAAAAATATGGTGTTGTTAAATCGTGGCAAGAAGTAATCGTTCCTGTTCTAGTTCTGCTCGGAAAAGTGTGGGAAGAGACAGGTAAAGGGATTGAAATTGAACACTTTTTCTCTGAGATTTTAAAAACTGTTTTGCGTGAGCGCGAATCATTACTGAAGAATCCGATCAATCCTCGGCCTGTACTTGTCGCATCAGTTGGTGAAGAAATGCACTCACTCGCAATTCATGCCTTGTCCGCCGCGCTAGCTGAGAGAAATATTGAATGCCAATTCTTGGGTGCCAGAACCCCATTTGCAGCCCTTGAAGCAATGGTAGAAAAATTTGCACCACCCGCAATTTTCTTATGGGCGCAATTAGTTGAAAATGCCGACCCTTCATTTTTCAAAGATCTACCAACAATGCGCCCTGCACCACGCATACTCTTAGGTGGACCTGGTTGGAGTGAAAGTGATTGCGCGGAGATGACGAAAACCCCTGATTTAAACTTCGCATGTGAGGAAATCACGCGGGCAATTGGAGCCTAATTGCACCGATAGACTCTGACCCTCTTCCGCGAGTGGCGAATATAAAAAGGTGAAGGAGGGCAGCGATGAGTAGCGATACTGAGAAAATCGCAATGCTCGGCCTCACTTATGATGATGTTTTACTTCTTCCAGATGCCTCTGAAGTTGTTCCAAGCGAAGTAAATACTGGCACCTGGCTCACTCGCACAATTTCACTCTCCGTTCCGTTGGTCTCATCTGCGATGGACACAGTCACAGAATCAGCAATGGCTATTGCAATGGCAAAAGCAGGCGGCATCGGAATCATCCATAGAAATTTACCGATTGAAGAACAAGTGACGCATGTAAAGCTCGTTAAAAACGTGGGCCTTGCCGGCGCGGCAGTTGGTGTTGGAGATGACGGATTTAACCGAGCACAAGCACTTATCGAAGCAGGAGTCGATGTTGTTGTCGTAGATACCGCACACGGTCATCACCGCGCAGTCTTAGATGCAATCGCACGCATCAAGAAATTTTCGCCCTCCACGCAAGTTATTGGTGGAAACGTTGCAACTCGTGCAGGTGCACAAGCGTTGATAAATGCAGGTGCAGATGCTGTAAAAGTTGGCGTTGGTCCCGGATCAATTTGTACCACGCGTGTTGTTGCAGGAGTTGGTGTTCCGCAAATTACTGCAATCATGGAAGCAAGCAAGGCGTGCACAAAAGCAGGAATCCCACTTATTGCTGATGGTGGATTGCAATATTCAGGTGACATAGTCAAAGCAATTGTTGCTGGTGCTAATTCTGTAATGCTTGGATCATTGCTTGCAGGCTGCGATGAATCTCCTGGCGAACTAGTTGAAATTGATGGGCGTAAGTACAAGGCGTATCGCGGAATGGGTTCACTTGGCGCCATGCAATCTCGTGGAGATAAAAAATCGTATTCAAAAGATCGCTACATGCAAGATGATGTTTTGTCTGAAGACAAATTAGTTCCAGAAGGCATAGAAGGAAAAGTTGCTTACAGCGGATCTGCTGCAGATGTTGTACATCAGTTAGTTGGCGGCTTGCGCTCTGGAATGGGTTATGCAGGAGCACCCGACATCGAAACACTTCGTCGCGAAGGCCGACTGATTCAAATTACTGCAGCAGGTTTACAAGAGAGCCATCCGCACGATGTATTACACGTTGCAGATGCCCCAAATTATTCACAGAAGAACTAACCTAGAATGAGGCAATCATGAGCGATATTGAATTAGCTCCCGGCAAGAGAGCCCGTCAGGCATATTCATTTGATGACATTGCTATCGTTCCAAGTCGCCGCACACGCGATCCATTCGAAGTTTCAACATCATGGCAAATAGATGCTTACAAATTCGATCTACCAATGATGGCTGCACCAATGGATTCCGTTGTCTCACCTGATACTGCAATTGCAATCGGAAACCTTGGCGGATTAGGCGTTCTCAACCTTGAAGGTTTGTGGACTCGTTATGAAGATCCACGTATTCCACTCGGTGAAATTGCATCTATGCCAGATAAGCATGCAACTAAACGAATGCAAGAGATTTATTCTGAGCCAATTAAGCCAGAGTTAATCAAAGAACGAATCAAAACAATTCGAGATGCTGGCGTAACTGTTGCTGCATCACTGTCACCCGCTCGTACTGCTGAATTACATAAAGCAGTTATCGATGCTGGAGTAGATATTTTCGTGATTCGCGGAACTACAGTCAGTGCCGAACACGTTGCTGCAGAATCAGAGGCGCTAAATCTCAAGAAGTTTATTTACGAATTAGATGTTCCAGTAATAGTTGGAGGTGTTGCAACTGCAACAGGTGCTCTTCACTTAATGCGCGCAGGTGCTGCTGGTGTGCTTGTCGGATTCGGCGGAGGTTCTGCGCACACCACACGAAAAGTTTTAGGTATTGAAGTTCCGATGGCATCTGCTGTTGCAGAAGTAGCTTCAGCACGTCGTGAATATTTAGATGAATCTGGTGGGCGATATGTTCATGTAATTGCAGATGGTTCTGTAGGACGCAGCGGTGATATCGCTAAAGCAATTGCATGCGGAGCCGACGCTGTAATGATGGGTTCACCACTTGCAAAAGCGACTGAAGCACCAGGTCTTGGTTGGCACTGGGGATCTGAAGCACACCATCCAGAATTACCACGCGGTGAAAGAGTTGCTGTTGGAACAGCTGGCACGTTGCAAGAAATTTTACTTGGGCCATCTCACGCAGCCGATGGTTCTATGAATTTATTTGGCGCACTTCGTCGCGCCATGGCGACTACTGGTTACTCTGACGTGAAGTCCTTCCAGCGAGTAGAAGTACTTATTCATCGTGCCTAATCCTCACGGAGTTTTAGTCGTTGATTTTGGTGCGCAATATGCCCAACTCATTGCACGACGAGTCCGTGAAGCAGATATTTATTCAGAAATAGTTCCATCTTCAATTACCGCAGCGCAGGTAAGTGCAAAAAACCCTGAAGCAATAATTCTTTCAGGTGGACCTTCGAGTGTGTACGCTGAAAATGCACCATCGATTGATTCAGCGATTTTTGCATTAAATATTCCTATTTTCGGTATTTGTTACGGATTTCAAGCAATGGCTGCCGCTCTTGGCGGAGTGGTGAGCCAGACTGGAAAATCAGAATTTGGTCGCACTCAATTAAAAGTTAATGCCGGATCAAAAGTTTTTGAATCACTGCCATCAGAACAAAGAGTGTGGATGTCGCATGGAGATGCTGTAACTGAGGCACCGTGCGGATTTAGCGTGACAGCAAGTACTAGTGATACATCAATTGCTGCTTTTGAAAGTTCCAATGCTCAATTATCTGGAGTTCAATTTCATCCAGAAGTTTTGCATTCAGAACATGGCCAAGCGATTCTTAAGAACTGGTTAGTCAATATTGCCAAGTGCTCTCCAACATGGACCACTGCAAATATTGCAAATACAGAAATTGAAAAGGCTCGGAAAGAAATTGGAGACAAAAGAGTCATCTGCGGACTCTCAGGTGGCGTAGATTCCGCAGTTGCTGCAGCAATTATTCAAAAGGCAGTCGGCAAACAGTTAACTTGCGTCTTTGTAGATCATGGCTTGCTTCGAAGTGGTGAATCCGAGCAAGTTCAAAGAGATTTCGTTGCTTCCACTGGAGTAAATCTTGTTGTAATAAATGCAGTGAATCAATTCTTAGATGCGCTCAAAGGTGTTACCGATCCTGAGACTAAACGGAAAGTAATTGGTCGCGAATTTATTAGGTCATTTGAAAAAGCCGCGAGAGATATTGCAAGTGGCGGTGATGTTGAATTCTTAGTTCAAGGAACTCTTTATCCGGATGTTGTCGAATCTGGTGGAGGAACCGGCACTGCAAATATTAAATCTCACCACAATGTTGGCGGACTACCTGATGATCTTAAATTCACTTTGATTGAACCATTGCGCGCACTCTTCAAAGATGAAGTTCGAAACGTTGGTCTGGAATTAGGTTTACCTGAAGCAATTGTGTGGCGACAGCCATTTCCAGGTCCCGGACTTGGTATTCGGATTATCGGGGAAGTGACTCGCGAACGTTTAGAAATTTTACGTGCAGCCGATGCAATTGCTCGAGAAGAGCTAAAGAGTGCAGGTCTAGATAGAGATATTTGGCAGTGTCCCGTAATTTTGCTCGCAGAAGTTCGAAGTGTTGGAGTTCAAGGCGATGGTCGTACTTATGGCCACCCCATAGTTCTGCGTCCAGTATCGAGTGAAGACGCTATGACTGCCGATTGGTCACGAGTCCCCTATGAAGTTCTTGAGAAAATTTCGACACGAATCACAAATGAAGTGCGCGAAGTAAATCGTGTCGTGTTAGATATCACCAGCAAGCCGCCAGCAACGATCGAGTGGGAGTAGTAAATGTTAGGTTTTAAGAAAATTACTTTTGTTTTAATTGTTGTAGGTGCTCTTTCCTTAGCAAGTTGCAGTAACAAGGAAAAAGTCTCACAAGAAGCGCCGGTAACAGTAGATGGCATAACGTGCACAGAATCTACAGCTGTCGGTCACCAGCCTATTGAAGTTACAACTCCTACAAAAATTTTGACAGATTTTCCAACCCAATTCACTCTCGAAACTAATTGTGGAAACATTGTTATTAGTTCGGTGGGAGCAAAAGCTCCCTTCACGATGACATCGATTGCTGCTTTAGCAAAGGGTGGTTTTTACGACAACTCCCTGTGTCATCGCCTGACAACTCAAGGATTATTTGTTCTGCAATGTGGAGATCCAACGGCTACAGGTGGTGGCGGACCTCAATTTACTTACCCAGATGAAAACTTGCCAGAAAATGCACAGAATAATTATCCAGAAGGAACTGTTGCAATGGCTAATTCAGGGCCAAATACAAATGGAAGCCAATTCTTCTTGGTGTATGCGGATACGACACTTGCGCCAAGTTACACAATTTGGGGAACCATTACTTCTGGCTTAGATATTGTCAAAGTGATTGCAAAGGCAGGCGCTGTTGACGGAGTGCCAGATGGCAAGCCTGCAAAAAGTCTCGCGATATTGAAGGTATTAGTTAATTAACTTGTACTTACAATTTTAAACGCTTCAGCAAGTCTTCCTTCAACTAAACCTGCTGCGGCAGCATTGCGTTCGCCCCATTCGCGAACCATTTTTTCTAAATCTGGGTTATGTGATGTTTGAGAAGCATGAGCATGCAACGCCTTTATTTTGAGATCAAAGGTATCAGTGACATCAACGAAGTAATCGGGATTGGCATATCCCAACATCCATACTTCACGAACTTTCCATGGCTGTAAGTTTTCTTTTTCCAGTAAATCTGTGAATGCAAAAGGATTTCGAGCATCGGGATACACGGCTTGTATTGCAGCTTCTCCGGCGGCTAAGTGATCGGGATGGCTTGCGCCAATACGTTCCCAATTGCGCTCTGGACTCTGGCACACCATTCGATCTGGTTGCACTCGTCGAATTTCTCGAACAATATCTTTTCGAAGGGCAAGTGTTGGTTCGAGATGTCCATCCACATAATTTAAGAAAGTTATATCAGTGACACCGATTACTGCGCCTGCTTCGCGTTGCTCGCGTTGGCGAACTTTTGGCATATCTTCTTTAGCAATTCCGGATTCTTCGCCACCTTGATCGCCGTTGGTACACAGCACATAAGAAACTTCTATTCCTTTTTTAACCCACTGTGCAATCGTTCCTGATGCGCCAAAATCGGAATCATCTGGGTGGGCATTAATAACAAGTACGCGCTTGATTTCGCTATCTGCGATCGGTTCCATATCGCAAGCCTAATAGACTCACCGCTATGGAAAGCACCGACCCCTTACTAGAAGGGCTTAATCCGCAACAGCAGGCAGCAGTTATTCATAGCGGCGGACCACTTTTAGTAGTTGCAGGTGCTGGCTCGGGAAAAACACGTGTGCTTACTCGCAGGATTGCGTATTTGATGGCACGACGCAACGTCGCTCCATATGAAATTCTGGCAATCACATTTACAAATAAGGCAGCAGGTGAAATGAAAGATCGTGTTGCCGCTTTAGTTGGGCCGGTAGCAAAATCGATGTGGGTCTCTACATTTCACTCTGCATGCGTTCGATTACTAAGACAAGAGGCTGTGCGTTTAGGTTACGGAAATTCATTTAGTATCTATGACTCAGCAGATAGCTTGCGACTGATTACTATTGTTGCAAAAGAACTTAATTTGGATCCCAAACGTTATCCAGCACGTCAATTTCAATCGATTATCTCAAATGCAAAGAATGAATTACAGGGTCCACACGACTATGTAAATGCAACCAAAAATCAATTTGAAGAAGTTGTGGCTGATGTTTATGGGGTTTATCAACGTCGATTGCAACAAGCCAATGCCATGGATTTTGATGATCTAATATTAAAGACGGTGGAAGTACTACAAAAATATCCAGAGGCTAAAGCTCGTCTGCGTTCGCGTTTTAAACACGTTCTCGTGGACGAGTACCAAGACACAAATCATGCTCAATACATACTGGTTAAAGAGTTAGTTGGAAATGCCGAGGAGGGCTTAGCACCGGCTGAGCTCTGCGTTGTTGGCGATGCGGATCAATCAATTTATGGCTTTCGTGGGGCAACGATTCGCAACATTCTTCAATTTGAATTGGATTACCCAAATGCCACGACAGTTTTACTGGAACAAAATTACCGATCTACTCAAAATATTCTCTCTGCTGCAAATGCTGTAATTACAAAGAACGAGAGCCGGAAAGAAAAAAATCTGTGGTCAGAAGCAGGTTCGGGTTCGCCGTTAGTCGGTTATGTCGCAGAATCCGAACACGATGAAGCAGAATTTGTTAAAGATGAAATACGTGAACTGCAGCGCACAGGTCAATCCGAACCAGGGGATACAGCAATTTTTTATCGCACAAATGCCCAATCTCGCGTCTTTGAAGAAATCTTTATGCGTTCTGCATTGCCTTACAAAGTAGTTGGCGGTCTTCGTTTCTACGAGAGAAAAGAAGTTAAAGATCTATTGGCATATCTGCGCGTTCTTGCCAATCTAGAAGATGAAATATCTTTGAGAAGAATTATCAACGTTCCCAAACGCGGCATCGGTGATCGTGCTATTGAGTGCATAGATCTCTATGCATCAAGTAATAATCTTTCTTTTTGGTCTGGCTTATCTCAATGCGAGCAAGCTCCTGGCATTCCAAACCGCGCCGCACAATCTGTTAATGAATTTGTTTCCATGATGGTGGCTCTGCGCACACTTGTGGAAGCTAAAACTCGGCCATCTGTAATAATCGAAGCAATTCTTGAACAATCTGGGTTACTTGCAGAATTGTCCTCTAGCGCTGACCCTCAAGATGAAGTTCGAGTGGAAAACTTAAAAGAATTAGTTGCTGTTTCCATGGAGTATGAAGAAAGACCATTTGAGGAACTAGGTGAAGATGAAGAAATTTCACTTGCTGGATTTCTTGAAAAAGTTTCCCTAGTTGCAGATGCTGATGAAATTCCTGAGGGCGAAGATCATGGAGGAGTTGTAACGCTCATGACACTTCACACCGCCAAGGGTTTGGAATTCCCAACTGTATTTCTTACCGGAATGGAAGATGGAATTTTTCCTCACTCACGAACCTTGGGCGAGAAAGATGAAATCGAAGAAGAACGTCGTCTTGCATATGTTGGACTTACGCGCGCAGAGAAACGACTCTATATTTCTCGCGCCGAATATCGATCATCATGGGGATCGCCAACATATAACCCCGCTTCACGATTCTTAGACGAGATTCCCGAAGGAATTATTGAATGGCGAAATCACGGTGGAACTTCATCATCACTATCTCCATCACTTGCGCGCAAGCCACGCGTTGCAACTGCACCACCACCACGGCCAACTGGAAAGAAAAGCACCGCCATGCAATTGGCAGTGGGTGAGCGTGTGTCACATGACACATTCGGACTCGGAACTGTTGTGGCTATTGCAGGTGAAGGCGATAAGTCCGAAGCCACCATAAACTTCGGACAGTACGGTGAGAAGCGATTGTTGCTGCGATATGCACCAGTTGAGAAGCTCTAGTATTAGCAAATACTTTTTTACAACATGAGTGGAGTTTTCTGTGGATCTCTTTGAATACCAAGCGCGAGATCTCTTTGAAAAGCACGGAGTTCCTGTACTTTCAGCTGCCATTGCAACAACGCCAGAACAGGCACACGATGCAGCGGCAAAAATTGGTGGAAAAGTTGTTGTTAAAGCCCAAGTTAAAGTTGGCGGTCGCGGAAAAGCTGGTGGCGTCAAAGTCGCAGAAAATGCCGCTGAAGCAAAGGAAAAAGCCAGCGCAATTCTTGGAATGGATATTAAGGGTCACACAGTACGTACAGTGATGATTGCACAAGCCGCGCCAATTGATTCCGAATATTACTTAGCGATTTTGTTAGACCGTTCAAATCGAACCTTTTTAGTTATGGCTTCAGTTTCAGGTGGCATGGACATTGAAGAAGTTGCACATACAGCACCTGAAAAACTTGCAAAAATTCCTGTTGATGCAAATATTGGAATTTCACCAGAAAAAGCTAAAGAGATTATTGCTGCAGCAGCTTTCCCTGCAGATGTAGCACCACAAGTAGAAAAAGTTCTCTTAACCCTCTGGAAGGTCTTTCAATCCGAAGATGCCACACTCGTAGAAATTAACCCATTAGTAAAAACAGTGGATGGGAAAATCATTGCCCTCGATGGAAAAGTAACTTTGGATGACAACGCTGGATTTAGACACCCCGATCACGAAGCACTCATTGATCACGCAGCCACAAATGCTCTAGAAGCAGCAGCCAAAGAAAAAGATCTCAATTACGTAAAGCTTGATGGTCAAGTCGGAATTATTGGCAATGGAGCTGGACTTGTGATGAGCACTCTCGATGTCGTTGCATATGCTGGTGAAAAATATGGCGGAGTTCGGCCAGCTAACTTTTTAGATATTGGCGGTGGAGCATCTGCGCAAGTTATGGCTGACGGTCTTTCAATTATTTTGGGTGATTCTGATGTAAAGAGCGTCTTTGTAAATGTATTTGGTGGAATAACCGCATGCGATGCTGTCGCAAATGGAATTGTTCAGGCTCTTGAATTATTAGGATCGCAAGCAACTAAACCCATTGTTGTGAGATTAGATGGAAATAACGTTATTGAAGGACGTGCAATTTTGAAGGCTGCTGCACATCCGCTCATAGAGCAAGTGGACTCCATGGATGGAGCAGCAAATCGCGCTGCAGAATTGGCGGCAAAGTAATGTCTATTTTTATTAATGAAAAAAGTATTGTCATAGTTCAAGGAATGACTGGTGCAGAAGGCACTAAACATACAAAACGCATGCTGGCCTCAGGTACGAAAATTGTTGGTGGAGTCACACCTGGCAAGGGTGGACAAAGTGTAGAAATAGATGGCCACACTTTGCCTGTTTTTAATACCGTGAAAGAAGCCATGAGCGCAACGGGTGCAAACACATCTGTTGTATTTGTTCCACCAAAATTT
>WLNM01000018.1 GCA_009699825.1 Actinomycetota bacterium | reverse complement strand
GGTTACATACGCACTTTTATGGGTTATGGTTCTGAGTATTGGCAATTGCATAGTAATTCTGGAGAGGATTTACAGTGGAAATTAATTCCGTTGCTATCGGAACTTTCATAGAGCCAGAACTTGTAGAGAAAATTAGGCTTGAATTTCCAAAGTTACACGTAGTTTATGAACCAAAAATTCTCCCTGCACCCCGCTACAAGTGTGATCACTATGCGCCATCTCGAGATTTAAGTGATGCTGAAATTAAGAAGTGGCTTGAAGTAACTTCAGGAGTTGATGCTTATTTTGATTTTGATTGGTACAACCCGGAAGAAATGTTTGCCCGAAATCCAAGTTTAAAATGGATTCAAGCAACAAGTGCAGGTATTGGCGGTTTCATGAAGCGATCCGGTTTGGATTTAGCACCAATAACCGTAACTACCGCCGGAGGAATTCATGCAATTCCTCTGTCGGAATTTGCACTCACAGGAGCGCTTTATTTTACGAAATCTTTTCCGCTCATCAATGATTGGAAGAGCAAGAAGCATTGGGAGCGATATACAACTTCGCAATTAGCTGGAAAACGAATTTTGATAATTGGCCTCGGTGGAATCGGAAGGAAAGCCGCAGAGACTTTCAAAGGTTTGGGGTTGGATGTTATTGGATTGGGAAGAACCAAAGATGGAAGTAATAATCCAAATATCCGTAAAGTGATTACACGAGAAGATTTAAGAAATGAGTTGCCAGAGATAGATATCATTTTGGTGTGCTGTCCCTTAACGGATGAAACCGAAGGATTAATTGGCGCTAAAGAATTCTCTGTGATCAAGCCCAATACGATTTTAATTAATATTTCACGCGGTCAAGTTGTTGAACAGGCGAGCATGATTGAAGCGCTTAATGATGGGCGTTTGCTTGGAGCTTGTTTGGATGTCTTTAATGAAGAACCATTGCCAAAGGAGAATCCACTCTGGAGCATGCCAAATGTATTGATTTCTCCACATTCGGCTTCAACTGTTGCTACGGAAAATGCCGCTCTCATAGATCTCTTTTGCCAAAATCTCACGCTCATTGAAAGTGGTCAAACTCCGAAGAATCTCTATGTTTCAAAGCGGGGCTACTAGTAGAACTTGGCACGAGGCACCACCGCATTTAGCTTCAGAATACTTCTCAAAATCTATTGACACCCCCTAGACCAGGGCATAAATTCGGAGCAATTGTTGAATGTCGACAAGATAAACAAAGGAGACGGGGAATGAAAATTTCGAAGCATTCAAAGCTGCTCAGATCTTTCTTAGTTTTAGGTCTGGGCAGTGTTATGACGATTGCTCCAATTGCCATTGGTGCTGGTTCAGCACAAGCGGCCGGAAATGGTGGAGTGCTAAAGATCGCATTTGCATCAGATCCATCAACATTTGACCCTCAAGTTTGCTATGACGCAACTTGCTGGGACAACATGGAAATGCTTTTCAATCGTTTATATGACTACACACCTGCTGGAACAGATTTAGTTCCACAAGCCGCTGCAGCTATGCCAAAAGTTTCGGCAGACAAACTCACTTATACAATTACTTTAAGAGCAGGAATGAAATTTGCCGACGGTACACCGGTTACAGCCGATGACGTTGCATATACATTCTCACGAATTTGCGATCCGGCAACTAAATCACCGGTTGTGAGTTTCTGGAATGCCGTAAAGGGTTGCGAAGCATTTTCTAAAGATCCTACGGGCACAGTTTCTGGAATCAGCGTTAAATCGCCAACGAAACTAACCTTAACTTTGGTTCAACCAAACTCAGCATTCGTTTATGTAATGGCGATGCCACATGCTTCAATTATTCCATCTGGCACTGGCGCTCAACAAGCAGAAAAGCCATTGGGATCAGGACCATTTAAGTTTGTAAGTTTTACTCCAGGTCAATCAATTATCCTGACAAAAAACACAAATTACTGGAATCCAGGACATCCATTGCTTGATGGTGTTAACGAAGCACTTGGAGTTACTCCTGAAGTTCAATTACTTCAACTTCAAAAAGGCGACTTGGATTTAATGGGAGACAAACTTCCAAACTCAAGTTATCTTGCGGTTATCAAGGATAAGAAATTGAAGAGTCAGATTAGCCACCGTGTTGGTCTCTCAACTTACTTCTTAACACTTAATACCAAGATGAAGCCATTTAATAACCCACTTGTTCGTGAAGCAGTCTCATATGCAATCGATCGAGCTGCATTACTCCGTGCAGTTAACGGACAAGGCGATCCTGCAACTGGATTTATCCCACCTGGAGTTACTGGTTATGTAACTAAGAGCATGGTAAATCCATTAAATGTTGCTAAGGCCAAATCTCTTCTTAAAGAAGCAGGGTATCCAAAGGGCTTTAAAACAGATCTGTACAGCTGGAATACACAACCTTGGACAAACCTAGACGTTGTGATTCAGCAACAACTAGCAGCAATCGGAATCAAAATTAATGTTAAAGCTGTCCAGATGAGCACATTCTTCGGACTAGCCGCAACACCAAAGACAACTCCGATGACGCTCACATTCTGGATTGCTGATTATCCAGATGGAAGCGATTTCTTCCAAGCACTTCTTGGTTGCGCATCTGCAATTCCGGGTGGTCAAAACTATCCGTTCTATTGCAATAAGAAATTCGATAATTTGGTTAACGACGGCTTGGCACAACCAAGCAAGGTTCAGTCATTTTACGAAAGCGCTGCAAAATTGATGCAAAAGGACAATCCAGTCGTTCCTCTTTACTTCGGTAAGAACACCACCGTGTATGGAAAGAATGTTGGAAACTTCGTTGAAAATCCAATTTGGGGATACATGATTAGTAATTACTCACTAAAGAGTTAATACAAATCTGTATTTCTAAATCAAGATAAATTAAGGAGAAAAGTGAAATTGGATTCAACAGTAAATCGTATTCCTACTGTTGTGAGGGTCAATTCAGTTTCAGTTGGTTTCCCGAATAGAGATGGAATGGACGAAGTCGTCCATTCCATCTCCTTTTCGATTGATGTTGCAGAAAGAGTTGGACTTGTTGGTGAATCAGGATCGGGTAAATCGCTTACTTCTCGTGCAATCATGCAACTGGTACCAAAGCCTGGACAAATCACTTCGGGAACAGTGCTTTTAGAAGAACGCAATATTTCAGATTCCGAAAGTAAAATTGATTGGCGCGGATCAGAAATTGCGATAATTTCGCAAGACCCATTAACTAGTTTGAATCCCCTAGTTAAAATTGGTGTTCAGATTTCCGAAATGTTGATTCATCACAAAGGAATGCAAAAATCTGAAGCTCGCATTGAAAGCATTAATCTTTTAAAATCTGTAGGTTTACCAAATCCAAAGCGGACTATGAATCAATATCCGAACTCTCTTTCAGGCGGAATGCGACAACGCGTGGCTATTGCTATTGCTATAAGTTGCAAGCCAAAACTTTTGATTGCAGATGAACCAACTACAGCCTTAGATGTGACTATCCAATCCCAAGTTTTAGATTTAATTGAGTCTATTTCTACAGAGAATCAAACTGCTGTTCTATTAATAAGTCATGACCTTGCAGTGGTGGCCAATTTTTGTAGCCGAATAATTGTTATGTACGATGGCAGGATTGTTGAGACAGGCCCTGTAAATGAAATTCTAAATTTTCCAAAGCATCCGTATACGCAGGCATTAATTGCTTCAGTCCCAGATTTATTTGATACCTCACGTGAACGACTACAGACGATTCCAGGAAGTCCACCAATTGCAGGAAGAATAAATCTTGGTTGCTCATTTGCACCCCGCTGCACCCATGCCTCAGATATTTGTTTAACGCATATTCCAAAACTTGAAGTCTCATCAGATGCAGATCAAGAAGTTGCTTGTCACAACCCTCTCAAAAGAGTTTCGTCATGACGATGAATCAGATACCACTTGTTGAAGTGACAGACCTGAAAGTCTATTTCAAAGGAAGCGCTGGAATTTTAAAGTCTAGGGACATCAAGGCAGTAGATGGTGTCTCATTTACGATTTCAAAAGGTGAAACATTGGGAATCGCAGGGGAATCTGGTTCGGGTAAAAGTACTCTAGCCCGCAGTCTCATTGGAATTAATAAACCGACATCTGGTTCAATTGCAATTAACGGAACGCAAATATCTAGTTTTAAAAATTCTGCACTGCGTCCAATACGTAAAAAATTGCAGATGGTTTTTCAAGATCCTTACGATTCACTTGATCCGAGATTTACAATCTTTGAATCAATTTCAGAAGGATTACAAATTCGAAATCTTGCGAAATCAGAAATAAAAGATGAAATTGCAAATCTACTTCAAACTGTAAAACTTCCAGTATCGCTAGCATCTAGGTATCCAAAAGAACTATCAGGGGGACAGCGACAACGTGTAGCAATAGCTAGAGCGCTTGCCACAAAGCCAGATTTAATTATTTGTGATGAAGCGGTAGCCGCATTAGATGTATCGGTGCGAGCTCAAATTTTAAATCTTTTGCAAGATATACAACAAGAAAGCGGAATTAGTTATCTATTTATTTCGCATGATCTTTCGACCCTTCGATACATTTCAAAGAATGTAGCGATTATGTACGCAGGAAAAATCGTTGAAATTGGGAGCAGCGACAATGTACTAACGCACCCACAACATCCGTATACAAAGGCCTTGATTAGCGCTGTGCCAAATATTTCTGGTAAACGAGGAACAAAAATCAAGAGTGTTGGCGAACCACCAGATCCTGCGAATCTTCCCGGAGGCTGTGCGTTTAATGTTAGGTGTCACGATGTGCTTCCGCAATGTTCGATAGAAACTCCGAAGCTGTTGTTGAATTTAAATGATTCAAAAGTTGCATGTCACGCAACTGCCAATAATAGGAATTCTGATAGCTCGAAAGGTGGTGAACTTCATGTCTAAAAATGATAAACCGATTTCTGATTTCAAAAATTCTTTTGAAGAAATAGAATCTGCACTTGAATCAACCAACTTTAGATCCAGAGCTTGGGGTTCATTAAAGGCCGATAAAGTGGCATTCGCTTCAGTTGCCGTTGTTATCTTCCTGATTTTAGTTGCAATTTTTGCTCCATTTTTCGCGCCCAAAGATCCGCTCTTTCAGTACATCGACGGGCTTTCTGATGTGGGTGCACCGCAAGGACTTGGAAGACATTTTCTACTTGGAGCAGACCAAAGTGGTCGAGATGTTTTATCAAGGTTAATTTACGGTGCTCGCGTTTCACTTACAGTTGGAATTGTTGCAACAGCTTTAGCGTCCTTCATCGGTGTAATGATTGGAGCAGTATCTGGTTACCTTGGAGGTTGGGTCGAATCATTCTTAATGCGTTTAACGGACATCGTTCTTGCATTTCCCATTTTACTTTTTTGTATTGCTTTAATTGCTGTTACAGGTCCAAGTACTAAAAATGTTGTTCTGGTTATCGCGTTCGCATATTGGACATATTTGGCTCGTATTATTAGAAGCCAAGTACTCTCCTTAAAAGAACGAGAATTTGTTATAGCCGCGCGAAGTTTAGGACTTACTACTCCGCAAATTATTCGACGCCATATTATTCCGCACCTAATTCCAACCATTATTGTCTATTCAACACTTGGTGTCGCAACTTCCATCTTGATAGAGGCTTCGCTCTCATTTCTAGGTATTGGTGTTCCTCTTCCGCAAGCATCCTGGGGCGAGATGATTTCTGAAGGTCAAAAATATTTTCAAACTGCACCATGGTTACTAGTTGCACCAGGTGTAACCATGATTATCGCCGTCTTAGCTTTTAATTTAATGGGAGATTGGCTAACGGATCTCTTTGATACCTCCGCAATGGGGGTTAAGCGATGAGCCGTTGGCTAATTAGAAGAACAGCACAAATGTTTGCAGTTGTTTGGGGTGTGATGACACTTGCCTTTATTTTGGCTTTCATTGTGCCCGGAGATCCTGCACGAATGGTTGCTGGTCCTAATGCCAGCCCAGAGGCAGTTGCGAATATTCGTCACGAATTAGGTCTTGATCAATCTCTATTGACGCAATACACACACTTTATTGAACGTTTAATGCATGGAAATTTGGGAATATCTTTCGCACTCCAAAATCAAACTGTTGGAAGTGCAATTTGGCGTGCGTTACCTTTCACGGCTGCCCTTGCGATAGGCGGTGTGCTTTGGGAAGTTGTATTAGGCATTCCATTTGGAATAATTTCTGCTTATCGCCCAAAGAGTATTTTCGATCGATTTTCAACATTTTCAGCTCTCTTTGGTTTATCTACTCCACCATTCTGGCTTGGCTTAATGCTTCTTTATTTCCTAGCCTTTAAATTATCGATTTTTCCTCTTAATGGTGTTGGCCATCCATTAATTTGGTATCTAATTTTGCCAAGTTTCACACTTGGAGTTGGTGGAGCAGCTTTCTATTCAAGAATAGTTCGAACGACTGTATTGAATGTTTTACAATCTCCTTTTATTGAGTTTGCACAGTTAAAAGGTATGCCGGCTTCATTGATTTTAAGGAGACACGTTATCCGTCATGCATTGATGCCGATTGTCACCATGATTGGAATGGACTTGGGGTATTTCCTGGGCGGAGTTTTGATTACTGAATCTATTTTTGGCATTCCAGGCATTGGTCAATTAGCTTTTAAATCGATTTCAACTTTAGATGTTCCGATGATCACAGGAACCGTTCTCGTTGCTTCAGTATTCATGGTTTTGATGAACTTTATCGTCGATGTTTTATATACGTTTATAGATCCACGAGTAAGACTGCAACGAAACAACTAAGGGAGAAAAAAATGGAAAAGAAGAAGTTACGTGTAGCCGTGATTGGTGCGGGAGCTTGGGCAGAACGGGCTCATATTCCTGGCTGGCAACGGGATTCCCGAGCAGAAGTTGTTGCACTCGTTGATCTAGATTTGAATCTAGCAAAAGAAGTTGGTGCAAAATTTAATGTTCCGCTGATTAGTGATGACTATCATGAAATATTAAAGGATCCAACAATTGATGTCATCGATATAGCAACGGGTAATGATGCCCATTTCCAAGTTTCACTTGATGCAATTGCAGCTGGAAAACACGTGCTGTGTGAAAAACCAGTCAATCGTGATGCTCGCGAAACTCAGCGTGCTGCAGATTTAGCTAAAGCGAAAGGCGTAAAAACTAAACTCGGTTTTACATTTCGTTATGCACCTGCAATACAAATGGCCAAGGATCTAATTGATTCAGGATTTATTGGCGAGCCATATGTTTTCAATGGCTATGAACAGAATAGTCAATGGATTGATCCTGCAACTCCACTTCGCCAAGCCGAGCAAACTTCATTAGGCGAAGGAGTAATCGCTGTTTCCTCTATCGAAGGTTACGGTGCTCCGATTATTGACATCATGCACTGGTGGGTAAATAGTCCAATGACACAAGTTGTTGGAACTATGCGCAATTTCGTGCCAACTCGAATGATTCGTGCGACTGGAACAATGGAACGCATGAACATCGACGATGGTGACATGTGGATGTGTGAGTTCGAAAGTCCAACTATTGCATCAATTCAATCTTCTTATGTAACTGTTGGAAATTATCCAGGAGTTGAAGCTCGAATTTATGGCTCTAAAGGTGCAATTATTGTGCGCTTAGTTGAGGAATTTGGAATCTGCCAAACAATCAAGGTGGCAACAAAGGATTCTGTCGAGTTCGTCGAACAAGAAATTCCACAAAAGTATTTTCCTGAAGGTGGAAATAGTCGCGAACCGTGGCCATTTTTGTTTTACTCAAATCTGATTAAGAATTTTGCAGATGAAATTCTTAATGGAGAAGATGATGCTCAAGGCGATTTTGCGCAAGGTGCGCTTGTGCAAAGAACGATAAATGCATTTGAACTTTCATATCGTGAACGCAAGTGGGTTGATTTCAAAGATGTAAAGGGAATTTAATCCTTTTATCTCACAAGAGAAAGTTGGAGTGAACGAAATGAAAGTCTTGACTAATGCTTCTAGGCTTGTTACGCAGGTTGTGACAGGTGAAGTTTGGCCGCCGTTAGCAGATCGAAATGCATTTCGCGTCGATGCCAATGGTCAAGCTTTCTTTTTGCCCGGTATGGGTGGTGTGACTCTGGGCGTACATTGTGGTGATATCGCGACAAATCTCATTGGCGACCATGTTGAGCCGGGACTTTCCGTACGTAGTGCAAAGGAATCAGTTAACTATGCACTGCAATTTTTAACATGTATCGGAAACATCGTTACCGTAACTTCTGGTCCAGCAACTGGTAAGCGCGGATTTGCGATTGGTCAACATGCTTATGTACTCGTTGATATGTTGGAATCTGATATGCGCGAAGTAACTACCGGAGACAAAGTCAGCATAGAAGCCGTTGGCCAAGGGCTAAAATTACTTGATCACGAAAGTATTCATGTAAAAAACTTATCTCCTAGCCTTCTAGATGGACTTGCAGGTGGGACCAATGTTGACGGAACTCTGGACATTCATGTGGCCAGATTGATTCCACCTGAAGCAATTGGTGCAGGATCTGGAATGGTTTCAGATTATGCCAATACGGACTTAATGGGAACGTATCCTGAATTAGATTCAAGTTTTTCACTTGGATTAGAAGATTTAAGAATTGGTGATGTTATTGCCATGATCGATCAAGACCACAGCTTTGGTCGTGGGTATCGTGAAGGTTGGATTTCAATCGGAGTCATATCAACCGGCAGTGCTTCCTTATTTGGGCACGGTCCGGGACCTTCAACAATTATGAGTGGACCTGCCAGTGCATTTAACTTAATTCTGGATGAAAAATCTAATATTCAATTTTTAACGAAACTACTGAAGGCATAGTGATGACAAATCAACGAACAACCGTAAAAGTAAATTCACTTGGTTTTGTATCACATTCAGAGTCGTCAAGTGATCCATTTAGAATTGATAGAGATGGTGAGGCGTACGTACCAACGGGTGACGGAGGTATTGTTTTAAATTATCGAGTAGGAGATAGCGTTTTTGCACTCGATGCAGACCATCCAGCGCCAGGTGTTTCACTCTCTCATCCAAATCCTGATGCGGCTCATGCGCTTGTTGCACAATCGTGTATTGGCAATCGGGCGCACATTAGAACAGGTGCGGCTGCAGGGGCTTTCGGTGCTGTGCTTGGAAAACGCGGAGAAGGAAGCAGAGTTCTAGTTATTTTTACTCCTGAAATTTTAAAATTGATAAAACCAGATGATCAAATATCTATCGAAACTGAAGGCCAAGGTCTCGAGGATCCTGCAATGGAGAGCAGTATCTTCAATATTTCTAGCGCGCTTTTTAGTGATTTAAACTATAAGAATAAAAGTGATGGAAAATTCCGAATACCAGTTCGAACGACTTTAGAAAGCAAGTTAGTTGGAAATGGAATTGGGAGACCAATGCCACTTTGGGATCTCGACCTTCAACTTTCCCAAACTCCAGCCGACGTAAGTGATATAAAAATTGGAGATTTCGTGGCAATCACAAATTTAGATAGTAGGTTTAATGCTGGCTATCGCAAGGGTTGGGTAAGTGTCGGAGTTATTGTTCATGGGTCGAGTCCTCAACCAGGCCATGGCCCAGGTGTGACGATTTTTCTCTCTGGCCCAGAGTCTGAATATGATTTCGATATTCAACCGGTGAACCATATTGGATTGACCGAAGAAAAATTACTGACACTTGCAGGTAAAATGATTTAACATGACTAAAAAACATACCATTCAACATATTTCCTTGCCCCAGGCAGTTCAGAATGAATTGCGCAAAAGAATTTTAAATAATGATTTTGTTGCGGGCGAGAGACTATTAGAAGCAAAATTAGCGGCAGAGTATGGAATCAGCCGCACCACCTTGCGATCGGCCTTATCGGAATTACGTTCCCAGGGACTAGTAGAAATTTCAGTCAGGCGTGGGGCTCATGTAACGCGAATGAGTAAAACTGCAATAGCGGAAGCATGTTTTGCTCGTTATTTTTTAGAATCAAGCGTTCTCGAAGAGAAAAAAATTGAACTTTCACCTGAACTTATTTTCGAATTTGAAACCATAATTAAAAAGATGACAGTGGCGGCGAAGAATCAAGATCTTGCATCTCTTGTTTACCTAGACACGGAATTTCACAGTCTCATCGTGAACCTCGGAGGACGAGAGAGAATTCAACAGCTTTGGCATACTCTTGACGGTCAAATGGGAAGTTTGATGCGTTCATCTCTTGATTCGCAGAAGATTGAATTAAAGGAAGTAGTTTCAAGACATAAAGACTTACTTCATATCCTAAAAGGAAAAAATCCAGGCGCAATTCGTGAAGCACTAAAAGATCACTACATACCAGTTGGTGATGCCGTTATTGCACACACAGATTCCTTAAAATCAACAACGTTAAAGTCAAAAAGCACTAGAAAGAGGACCAATTGAGCTACGAATATGTAAAGCCATTAGCTATTGGTCGTGCCTGGTTAGAAAATTATCGTTCGCTGTACGGACAAAGTGTCTTCGAAATGGATCGCGCAATTGCAGCAACTCCAAAACATGCTGATCAGATTGATTTAACTCATGGAGATACGAGGGCATTTGTTCCGCCAGATTCTGCCTTTAAGGATTTTACAAAAGCGGTCAAAGACAATACCGAGGCATATTCGGCATATCGTGGAAGTTCAACTGTAAGAGAATTAATTGCCCCACGAATTTCTAAATTATTGTCAGTCGAAGTTGATCCGATGAGTGAGTTAATAATTACTCCAGGCTCTCAAGGTGCATTATTTAGCGCTCTGTCTGCCTTCGTTGGACCAGGAACAATTGTCGCGTTTCCATCGGTTGAATATTTTATGAATGAACGGATAGTTTCCTATCTTGGCGGGCAATCAATTCGTATCCCAGCAAAAATAAATTCCGATGGATACATTGAGATTGACGAACAAGAACTTGAAGCGGCGCACAAATCAGGAGCAAGTGTTTTAGTTTTCTCAAACCCAAATAATCCAACTGGTGGAATCTATAGTCGAGAAGTTTGCCAGAAATTAGCCAATTGGGCTAAAAAATACGATATTTCTGTGATTGCAGATCAACTCTACTGCCGATTAATTTATGACAAACGTGATTACACGAACATAGCTTCACTTCCAGGAATGAAGAATCAAACCATTACTCTTCTTGGTCCCTCTAAAACTGAATCTATGAGCGGTTATCGAGTGGGTGTTGCTTTAGCGCAAAGCCAAATAATTAATTCTATGGAAAGTATTCTTTCAATGACTTCGCTGCGTACAGCAGGTTATGCCCAGCATGCGCTTACTCATTGGTTAGCGGAAGAAGATGGATGGCTTGAAGAGAGAATTTTGCAACATCAAGAAATTAGAGATTATTTAGTTCAAGGACTCGCCACAATTCCTGGAATTTCTATATTCAAGCCTGGTGGAAGTTCATATATTTTTCCATCCATGTCGGAAACCACTTCAATAAATGGAAATAACTATGAAAATGATTTTATTTTCACTCAGGATTTAAAGAAGGCCGGCATTCTTGTTAGCCCCGGTTACCAATCTGGAATCGCAGGCCGGGGACACTTCAGGATTAATTTCTCTCAAAATTTTGAATTGATAAAAACTTCAGTCGCACGCATTCAAAAGTTGGTTAAAAATGACTGAACGTCCATATTCACTTTTTAGAAAGATTGACAATTTTGTTGTGACTTCGGGCGCTTTAGGTCTGGATCCTGATCAGTACGGCGCCAAACTGGTTGAAGGTGGCGTTTTAGAGCAACTAAGTGCAGCCCTTCGAAATGCAGAGGGTATTTTGATGGAAGCCGGACTCACTAGAAAAAACGTATTCAAAGCCAATATGTATCTGACTTCTCTTGATGAACTAACTAGTTGCAACGAACTATGGTTGAAATTTTTTGAAGATCCTAGACCAGTCCGTACGACGGTAGCCGTTTTAGAATTGCCAAGAAAAGCACTCGTCGAGATTGAACTTTGGGCACATATAAATACTCCGGGCTAGGCTAAAAATCTCTTTGCATTTAATACAATTTACCTATGTCCAAGGCAGAATTAACTGCGCACCTCAAGAAGTTCAATCCAGAGCAAAAAAAGATACTTATTGAACTGCTCAATCTCATTGAATCCAAACTTCCAACTTCTGAGCAAGTCATCAAGTACGGAATTCCTACATTTTTGATTGAAGGTGTACCGGTAATTGGTTTCGATGGTTACAAAACCCACAACAGCATTTTTCCTTATAGTGGATCATTTAATTCTCGACTTAAAAAAGATCTAGAGAAATATGAACAAACCAAAGGATCGATTCATTTTGATGTTGGAAAACGCATTCCTAAGCCGCTGATTAATAAAATCCTTACCGAAAAGATTCAACAGATTAATGATTCTTATCCGAAGAAAAATGGTGAGCACCTTGAGTTTTATACAAATGGAGTTTTGAAAGCCAAAGGAAAATATAAGGGCGGCAATCTCCACGGCGACTGGAAATGGTTCCGCAAAACTGGAGTAATTATGCGATCGGGTGCTTTCAAAAATGGTGAACAAGTTGGAACATGGATTACTTATGATTCAAAGGGCAAGATTTACAAGAAAACCTTGATCACGGGTGGATAGAAGGTATTTTCTTCTATAATCCTGCACATGAGTTTAAGAATTCAATGCATCACTGTCGACGCACACGATCCACGTGCACTCGCAGAATTTTGGGCAGAAGTTCTTGGTTGGACTTTAGGTGAAGATGGTGATGACATCGGTTGGTGGATTGAACGCGAAGCTGGAGAACTGAAGACAATTGGGATTCCTGACATTCTTTTTTTAAGAGTTCCCGATTCAAAGATTATTAAAAATCGACTGCACTTAGATCTACGTCCCGATAATCAAGATGCAGAAGTCGCACGGTTAGAAAAGCTTGGGGCTAAAAGAATTGAAATAGGACAATCGACAGATTCCGACACAACGTGGATAGTGATGTCAGATCCCGAAGGTAATGAGTTCTGTATTTTGAAATCTAAGACAGAGTGATCATCATTAAGTTCTGATTGAGGATTTGAGGAAACATTTGATTCAAGGGGTGAAATTAATATTTGTTACCTATTTTCCCATCCGAAGAGGCAACTTACGCTCATTTTGAGGGCTTTTTAAAACTAAGGGGTAGTTGTAGGATTTGGCAAATGTTATCTAGCGCCCAAAAAAACGAAGCTGAGCAAACGGGTACTGATGCCGTCGCTTTGCGTACACCCAAGCAAATTGCACTTGCACGCTTTAAGCGAAATAAAATCGGTTTGATTTCACTCTATGTCAGTCTCTTTTTCATCTTTATTGCTTTTGCTGCGCCTTTAATAACGCGCATATGGGGTTTGAGTCCTACAGAACTTTATCTCGATAAATTAGATGAGTTTGCGCTTCCTACCGGTGGGTATGGTGGAATTTCCTGGCAACATCCTTTGGGCTTAGAGCCTGGCGCAGGGCGTGATGTTTTCTCAATGCTCCTTTATGGTTCACGAATTTCATTTACAGTCGCACTAATTACTTCTGTTGCCTCAATTGGTATCGGAATGATTGTTGGTATTACCGCTGGATATTTTAGAGGTCGTGTGGACGCACTAATTGGTCGCTACACAGATTTACTCTTTGCTTTCCCTTCATTTTTTATGATTATTGCATTGAGTTATCCAATGGTTGATCGCGTTGAGAGTTCAGGAATTGCACGAGATAACAACGCTCGACTGCTTGTTCTCATTATTTTCTTTGTATTTTTTGGGTGGCCAGGTTTTGCACGTTTGATTCGTGCGCAATCCATGAGTCTTCGCGAACGTGATTTTATTATGGCCGCACAAGCTCAAGGTGCATCAAATTGGAGAATTATCACAAAAGAGATGTTGCCAAATTTGTGGCCAACGGCCATCGTTTTTCTCTCACTTTCACTACCAGGCTACTTAGCCGCAGAGGCCATATTTTCTTTTCTTGGGGTTGGAATCCAACCACCTGCCTCAACTTTCGGGCTTGTTTTGGCTGATGGAATTAAGTATTGGAAGGCTGACCCTTCATACCTATTTATTCCAAGTGGGGTGCTGATTATAATCGTGCTTGCCTTAAATTTACTCGGTGATGCCGTGCGCGACGCGTTAGATACCAAGGCAGAGTAGCAAAATTTTTTCATTGATAACCGTCAATGAAAAGTTCAAACCAATTACGCTGCCGCGCGATTGGCACAATTAAGCAAGAGGAGGAATGCATGTCAGCAATGAATCTGACTACACGCCGCTGGATCTCTGTTGTAGCGACGACTGCGCTTGCAGTG
>WLNM01000017.1 GCA_009699825.1 Actinomycetota bacterium | reverse complement strand
TACGACAGAACGAATCGCAACGGTGTTGGCAGACATGGTCTAAGACTAGACCCGACCACCAAATGGCATAAGCCCCTTAACGCTGTAGATATTGGAGTACAGCAAGCCAGCGTTCTTTGAATTTGCTTCCCACATCATCCCGCCGCCTGCGTAAATTGTGATGTGGTGAATTGTCGAGATGGTTCCTTTATAAGAATAGAAAAGTAAATCGCCTGGTTGCAATTCACTAAGGCTTACGTGCTTTGTATAACCTGCATATAAAGCCGAGTTAAGGCGATCCCAATTTGGCCAATTAAGTCCTGCGGAACGATAAGAGGCATATACCAAACCAGAACAATCAAATGAACTTGGACCTTCAGAACCCCAAATGTACGGCTTACGTGCTTGCACTTGTTTCTTTGCAAATGCAACCGCTGTAGCCCGTTGTGCCTCTGTTGTGCGAGAAGTAGAACGACCTTTAAAGCCGATGTCCGGCCAAATCTTTGCTTGGTTAGGAGTAAACGTTGCCGTATTCGCTTGACTCTCTTCGAGTAATGCAAGTGCACGTTGTTGTTCGAGAGTTGTACGAACTTTTCGTGCACTTAACAACTCTTTCATTAAGTCATCTTGAATCTTTTGTAAACGCGCCACTTCCTTTTGCTGTTCGCTTTGTGCATCATCGGCAACTTTTTTAGCAGCAGCTACTTTTTCAGTTGCTTTCTGTTGAGCCGCTTTAGCGTTATCTGCTTGAATCTTTGCAGCTTTGGCGATTACTTCGGCTGCTTTATAGCGATTAAGCGCAGTTGTATTTTGCGCTCCTAAGGAGTCCAAAGTTGATAATTGATCTACTAAATCTTGTGGTCCATTTGCACTAAGCAATGGTTCGATATCCGTAAGGCTTCCACCCATCACATAGGCATCGACTGCGAGTTTTCCGATTGTGCGGTGTGCAGCACTTACTTGTGCCGCTGTTTCTTCTGCGTGAGCAGCTGCAGCTTTGGCTGCCGTCGTTGCAATTGCTAACTCTTTTTGTGCTTTTACATACAGAGCTCGTGCTGCATTAGCTTTGGCAGTTAATCCTCGAAGTGTTTGAGTTGCCAATGCCAATTTCTTTGCAGCGGCATCAGCGGCCGCTTTCTTTGCTGCTTCTGCTTTTTTTGCAGCCTCAATTTGAGCAAGAGTTGGTTTCGGTTTTGCTGCATATGCTGGTGCAGTCGTAATTGTTAGCCCAAGAACCACGGCAAGAACTAACGCGCGGTTACGGCTCACTAAGGACAACCTCCATGGGGGAAGAGATGTACTAAGGATAAAGAACAAGCCCGTACAAAGCAGGCATTTAACTTTGTGAGTTTTCTGTGTCTTAATTTGCAACATCACGGCGAGAAAAAAGCACTGCCGCAATTATTGAAATTCCAATCACATAAGCTCCACCGACCTGCATTGCATGGCTGTAAGAAATTGTTTCGCTCCCACCCATTGCAATCGTATTTAACTGTGACCCAGGCAACCAATCCAATGCGCTCTCTTTAACTGCACCCAAAAGATTTTCAATGATGAGCATCCAGAGAACGCCAATAGAAATAGAACTAATTGGTGATCTCAATAGGAGTCCGAGTGCCATACCAAATACTCCGTAGCCAATAACGGCTAATACGACGTTAATCACTGTGTGAATAATTGCTGACCAGCCATCACTCGTGAACCATAAATCAGTTGGAACTTTGGCGCGTGATGCAAGTGCAAGTGAAATACCAATACTGACCGCCGCACTAAATAAAACCATAATCTTTGCAAAGATAATATTGGCAATTAATTTTCCGCCGAGAATGCGTAAGCGACCAGATTGACGCACTAACAAATTGCGCAATGTGCCGTATGTATATTCCTGCGCTGTTTGCGCTGCAAAGACACAGAGTGCAATCAAGCCAAGTAGACCACCGACGGATGAAAATCCAGTAACAGAACCGGATGCGAGTGAAAGCACTTCGCGTCCAATTCTGCGCCCACGATCTCCATTTCCATCTGGTGAATCGATCAATAAGAATAAAAATGACGTAACAAGGGCTGCAAAAAAGAGCGCAGCACCAAACGTGCCGAATACCAAAGTAGGGCGACGTAGTTTGCGTAATTCGGCCAAGACTACGCGGAACATTATTTATCCCCCGTCATTTCAAAGAATGTCTCTTCGAGGTTTGGTAATTGTGGAGTTAATTGCCTCAAAGTTATGCCCGCATCAAATGCAGCGCGATTGAGTGTTGATGCCCATTCGGCATTGGCATGAACATGAACTTCGTTATTTCTAATCGTTGCACTATGCCCCATTGATGTTGCAATTGAAACCAACTTCTCTAGATCTGTATGATTTTGACCTTTGGCAATAATGACGTGTTGTTGTGCGAGCAATAACTCTTCAATCTTTCCAGCAAAGACAACTTCACCTTTGCGAAGCATTACTAAATAGTCACTTATGATTTCTAGTTCGGACAATAAGTGAGAAGAGACAAACACCGTCGTTCCACTATCTGCCAGCGAACGCAATAATGCTCGCACTTCTTGAATACCTTCCGGATCAAGACCATTTGTTGGTTCGTCCAACATGAGAAGTTTTGGATTTGGCAATAGCGCCGCAGCAATACCTAAGCGTTGTTTCATGCCGAGTGAATAAGTTTTGTACTTCGACTTTGCGCGATCGCCTAGTCCTACTTGATTCAACAACTTTTGTACTCGTTCAATTGGAAATCCACCCAGAGTTGCAAGGACCTTTAAATTTTCCGCGCCAGTAAGTGCTGGATAAAAAGCTGGTCCTTCAATCATTGCGCCTACTTGAGACAGGTATTTTTCTGGTTCATCAATAGATGCATCCAGTACTTGACCGCTTCCACCAGTGTGCGAAATTAAACCAAGCAACATTCGCATTGTTGTTGTTTTACCCGAACCATTTGGTCCTACGAATCCGCAGACAGCACCGAGTGGAACATCAAAGTTGATATGAGAAACAGCCATACGATCGCCGTATTTCTTGCTCAGATCTCGTACGGATATCGCCAAAGAGGACATGACGCCACTATCTCACAGGCGATTACACTTCTTCTATGTCAAAGCGCCCATGGGGTTACCAACCCCGATCTGAGCGTCCAGATCCTAATTGGACACTCGATCCACAAACACAAGCAGTACGTGCAGGTCTTGCGCGTTCTGGTTTTGGTGAAACATCAGAAGCGCTTTACCTCACAAGTGGTTTTACATATTCAAATGCGCAAGAAGCAGAAGAAGCATTCATTGATGAAACTGATCACTTTGTTTATGGTCGCTTTGCCAACCCAACAGTTTCCATGTTTGAACAAAGACTTGCTGCAATTGAAGGCGCCGAATTCTGCGTAGCAACTGGTTCTGGAATGTCTGCAATGTTTGCCGCTATTGCTTGCTTAGTGAAATCCGGAGACTGCGTTGTTGCGTCCGCTTCGATGTTTAGCTCTTGCTATGTCGTGCTTACTGAAATTTTGCCTAAATGGGGAGTCACAGTCGAACTCGTTAAGGGCAATGACCAAAGTGCATGGGCAACAGCTTTAAATTCTCCAACAAAGGCAGTCTTTATTGAAACACCGAGTAACCCGATGTTAGACATAGTAGATATAAAGATGGTGAGCGACCTTGCACATAAAGTTGGCGCAACAGTAATTATTGACAACGTTATGGCTTCACCTATCTATCAGAAGCCATTACAACTTGGGGCAGATGTGGTCATGTACTCTGCAACGAAACACATTGATGGACAGGGCAGAGTGCTAGCGGGTGCGGTCCTTGGTTCCTTTGGTTACATGCAGGAATATTTCTTACCATTTATTCGACATACAGGACCAACTATCAGTGCGTTTAATGCGTGGGTATTACTTAAATCTCTTGAAACTATGCAGATGCGCGTAGAAAAGATGAATACAAGCGCACAAACAATCGCTGAATTTCTTGAATCACGTAAAGAAGTTAAAGCGGTTCGCTATCCAGGACTTAAATCTCATCCTGAATATGCTCTTGCGCAAAAGCAGATGAATGGAGCTGGTGGCACAACTATCGGAATTGAACTAAATGGCACAAAAAAAGATGCGTTCGCTTTTCTTGATCGCCTAGTAGTAATTGATATTTCTAACAATCTTGGAGATAGCAAGTCACTTATTACTCATCCTGCGTCCACAACACACAAACGTTTAAGTCCCGAGGTCCAAGCAGCAATGGGTATTACTCCATCGGTTTTGCGTTTATCTGTCGGCTTAGAAGCAAGTGCAGATTTGATTAAAGATTTAACTCAAGCCTTTAACAGCTGAGCAACAACTAGCAATACTGATAACAAACTCAAATACGTAATTGACCACTGGAAAATCTTTCCTGCTACTTTGGTGTAATCCGGAGTTGTTTCGCGCAATTGAATAAGTTGACCGGCAAATACAAGCCCTAATCCGATGGTTAAAATCAAGGCCCATAACTGCAGATCTGCAAAGCGAATCAAAGCAATGGATGAAACAATCATCGCAACTGTGTGTAGCCACATTTCGTGGTGCACGCGATTACGGGTCGCAACCACTGGCAACATTGGAATATTTGCAGCCGCGTAATCATCTTTATACTTGATTGCCAACGCCCAAAAATGTGGTGGAGTCCAGAAGAAAATAACCATAAAGAAGGCAACTGCTGTCCAAGATAGCGAGTTAGTTACGGCAGCCCATCCAATGAAGACAGGCATGCAACCTGCCGCTCCGCCCCACACAATATTTTGCGCAGTACGACGTTTTAATCCCATCGTGTACACAACCACGTAGAAAACAATTGCGACAAGAGTTAAAAGAGTTGCAAGAGGAGTTGTAAATACCCAGAAAATAATGAGCGATGCGATTGCAACAATAGTTGCAAACACCGTTGCTTGCGGTTTAGATAAAACACCAGTAACCAATGGGCGCTTAGATGTTCGCGCCATTAACTTATCTATATCGCTTTCGATAATCATGTTGTACGCATTCGCAGCCCCTGCTGCCAAAGTACCGCCAATAATTGATGCAGCTGTAACAACTAATCCTGGAAGTTTGCCTTCTGCTAAAACTAGTGCCGGCACAGTCGTAACGAGTAATAATTCAACAACTCGCAACTTCATCAAATCTAAATATCCGCGACCCTGTTCAGCAGCGGTATGTGTGCTCACCTGACCATCATAGTTAGTGTGCGCAGTTACCACCGCAACTGCAAACCTCTTTATTCGGAGCAACATCCATTGCAGGCGTGCGCTTAAAGAATCCCATTGGTTTTAACATAAAACCTAAGCGCTCAACTGGCATAACTGGCCAATCTTCAATTCGTGGAATGTGATTTAGTCCAAAGACGTACCACATAACAACATCTGTATTTTCAATTGATCGGTTTGCTTGCGTCCATCGTGGTAACCCATCTCCACCTGGATGTTGGAAGGGATAATCGCCAGCTGGGTATCGCTCTTCTTCAGTGTTCTTAGTAACCCACAAGTGTTGATACATAAAACCTGCGCGCTTACCTAAAACAGATTCTGGAAGAGTTAATGGGTATGAATTCCCACCAGTAATAAGTTTGTAACCAACTGGTTTACCCATGTGGTTTTTCTTATTTGGATTAACAATTTTCCAGTATCGAGACTTCATTAAGTCATATAAACGTTGAGCACTTTTCTCGTCCTTGAAAACAGTTTCACTAGTTTCAAATGCCCCACCATACGGATTTTTTGGTCCCATTGGATGTGCAAAAGAATCAACTTCAACAACACTGTTGTTTGGTCCATCAACATCTAAATCCAGCCGCGCGCAGAAAACATGTTGATGATATGGAGCGAACAAGCCCGGTTCGATTTCTGTGGCAGATGGATGATCTGCATGAGGATTATCTCCGAGAGTTAAAAGAATGCCTGTGAGTTTCGCTTCGAATTCAATTACACCATCTTGGTAGAAATACCAGTAATACCCATATTCATAATTATTTACAGTAACAATTGAGGAAAGAACGAATCGGCGACTACGGCGTACTTCTGGATGTCCATCTATATCAACGTGCTTCCATAAAATTCCAAAGTCTTCTTCGTGCATACAAATAGCGTTCTTAATCTCGCGTACTTTTCCATCACCATCGGTGACTGCAACATCTAAATAAGTAATCTCACCTAAACAATCGCAACCCAGTGTGAGTGAATTAGTGAAGTTTCCGAGTCCATATTCACCAGTATCAAATGCGTTCTTGCGATACGCACCTTGGCTTGGATCTCCGTATGGAATAACTAATTCTGCGATGGATAAGCGGTGAGCAATTTTGCGCTCTGTGCCATTGTCATTAAAGCGAACATCGTGAACTACTAAACCTTCACGTTGATCAAATCCAACTCTGAAGTTCCAGCGTTCCCAATCAATTCGCCATCCATTGACGTTAAATGAAGGACCCTCTGGTTGGTGGATTGAAAGCTCTTTTAAGTGAACAAGGGATTCTTGCTGTGATTCGCGGTACGGACCTGGAGTTTGTGGAATCGGTGTTTGTTCATCATCTTCAATTCCAACAACTTCGAACTTATCGATATCAACAATTGCATGCAGACCATTAATTGGATGTGCATAAAAGTTTCCATCTTTATCGCGCTTGTGCCACATAGGAGTCCAGATAACGCGACGACCATCATCGATGTAATCAGGAATCTTGGCACCAATTGGCCAGGTTTCCATGTGCACGTCATCAGGAGAATTAATCCCACGTTTTTTTAGTGCATCTATGACTCGTTGATCGCTACGAGCCACCTCAATTGCACGATCAGATTCGATTGCAAGAACAGGCGCCTTAGCTCCAGGAATTTCTGTGTAACTCTTTACTTCACCATTTGTTGAGATAACACCTTCGGAAACAATCGCCTTCTCTTGATCCCAGATTGTGATGCGCCCATTACGCACAAATGCATCGCCGGATTTCCAATTACTTAAAAACTCTTTAGTTGGTTCATGTAACTGCAACATCGCAATTAAATGACGATGATCTAATTTCCAAGCAGTGCGTGCAAATTTAACAAGGGACTCTTGCTCTGCGGCAGAAAGCGGATCTAGCGGATGTGCTGACACAAAAATCAACTCTCTACGTAGTCGTAACTGGAATTAACTCTGGAAAAATCGGCGCTGCAATCTTTCCAAGAATTCGATCTAACGTATCTCGAGCTCGCTCGGAAGCGCTATATCTGCGCGGAATCTTATCTGCGATAGCCACAAAAATATATTGTCTGTCTTCTGAGTCGACGTAGCCAGCAAGACTTACTGTCCCAGAAAGAGTGCCCGTCTTTGCATGGACTAGTCCAACAGCTTGCGGCGCGGTTGTTAAGAATCGATTTTGCAATGTGCCTGATACTCCACCAATAGGCAACCCATCATAAATCGATGCGAATTTTGAATCATTTCTGATTTTTATCAAAAGTTCAGCAATTGCTTTTGCCGTTACACGATTTTGTTTCGATAAACCACTGCCATCAGATACTTCTAGCTTGTCTGGATCAATTCCAAAGTTTGTCAGTACGGTGTGAAAAGTACTTGCTATTCCTTCATCATTAAAAGCTTCACCTGATGTAACAGAAGCCAATCGTGCGAGTCTTTCTGCAAGAACGTTGTCGCTCCACGTAAGGGTCCACTTGACCATTGTTTCTAGCGTTGGCGATACAGACTGCACGAGTGGCTCGGCAGATTGCACAATTGCATCATCAACTTTAATTCTTTCAGCAGTTGTACGAATTCCGCGTTTTTTTAGAAATGCTTGAAGATTTGCTAAATCTTGTGGAAATAATCCCGTGTATAAAATTTTTAGCCTTTTTGCTTTCTTGCCTGTAATTTCTCTGTACTTATTAATTGTGTTAAAACCCAATCGTGGCAAAGATGTGCGACCCATTTTTTTAGCTTGCGATTGGATTAGGGAAATCCACGGATCGTATTCGCCTTGAATAACTATTGTGCCTGGATTCACACCTTTGTAAATATTGGTATTAAATACTTTCTGTGCATCTAAATAAGTTAGTACCGATGTCGCAGATAGTAATTTCATAACAGATGCCGGTTTACGTGCTTGCGTCGAATTTCTCTCAAAAACAACTTCGCCAGACTTTGCATCCACCAAGATCATTGATGGATCGGCTAAGAACTTTGAACTTGAGAGTGTTTGAAATACTTTGGGAATAGAAGTCGGTGCTAGCTTCTCAAACGCCTGCGCAGGGGTGAAAGAAATTGCCAGCGCAACGGCCAACAAAATACCCAGTGGGCGAAGACGCTTAATCATTTTTAACTAGCAGTTACCAGGTAACGGCAATAACAATATTTGCAACTGTAAGACCGAGCAGGGTAGCCCACGTCTTAGTTGTAAATACTGATTTCTTATTTTGGCGATAACCAATTACCAAAATAATAAGAACAATTCCAAGTTTGACTGCAATCTTTGAGTTGTTGAAAAGTGGCCACTCTGTTGGATTATCTGCATTCAATGGATGACGAAGGCCGACCATGATCAATCCAGCCACGAGTGCTGTAGCTGCACTATGAAGTACTCCAGTATTGAATTTGCGTGGTTTTTTAGATCCTTGTGCAAGCAATAAAACTAATATTCCAAGGATTCCCAACATATGAAGGATGTATGCGATGGTATTAATCATTGAGAGGTTCATGGATTCAGTTTAGAGTGCATACATGGAAAGACCAATGCCACCGGCCACTATTGGACCGGGTGAATTTTTCCCAGTCGTAGGTGTTGGCCCTCATGAAAAACCGTGGCCCACTGGGGATGAATTCGATTCCGAATTGCTTGAAAATGGTGATCGTAGAAATGTTTTGGATCATTATCGGTATTGGAAAGTTGAAGCAATTGTTGCTGACCTAGATACCAAGCGTCACAAGCTGCATATTGCAATTGAAAATTGGCAACACGATTTAAATATTGGCTCAATTGTTCGAACAGCAAATGCTTTTAACGTAACAGCCGTACACATTGTTGGAAAACGCGATTGGAACAAACGCGGTGCAATGGTTACGGATAGATACTTATCTGTTATCCATCACCCAACAATTGCTGATTTCCAAAAATGGTGTACCGAAAATAGTGTGCCGATAATCGGAATCGATAACGTTCCGGGCTCTAAAAAACTTGAATCTGCGAATCTTCCAGAAACATGCGTGCTTTTATTTGGCCAAGAAGGTGCCGGGATGTCTGAAGAAGCTATTGCAGCATGCCCGGTTATTTACGAAATTAACCAATACGGATCTACACGTTCAATGAACGCTTCAGCGGCTGGCGCAATAGCGATGTATCACTGGGCTTTGCAGCACCTGCCACGATGAAGTTTTAAGCGCGCTCTTCTTCGTTGTTCGTATCTTCAATCATCGCATCGCGCACAGACGCTAAGCGGCGTTCGATTTCGTCGGCTTCTTTATCGCGTCCGAGTGTGCGCATAACAGTTGCCATACGAGATTCAATATCAACAATAAATTCGAAGTCCTTTGGATCTTCTTCCGTAGCTGTTTGAAGGACAGTATCCAAAGAATCTAAACCTTCTTCTAGCTTGCCTAACAAAACCTGAGCTTTTCCATATTCAAATAGAGCAAAGGTTTCACGCAAGTGATCATGAGCAGTTTCAAATACATCCAACGCCTTGCGTGCTGATTCAAGCGCAGCATCACCATCTGCAAGTTCTACATAACAAGAAGCAATCTTTTGATCGCAACGAGCAACGTGAATTACCTCTTTATTGCTCTTATATAGCGCACGTGCTTCCTGGAAAGAACGAATCGCTTCGTCATAGCGCTTGAGATCACGATAAGCACAACCAATTAAATGTAAATCATTTGCTGCGCCAATTTCATTTCCATCAACTAGGTGCTCTTGTGCGCACCCTTCCATTGTTGAAATAACTTTGTCGTAATTCTTTGATGAGTACCACCACTCGCCAAGTGTGCAAGCAAGTTCTAGTGCAATAGGAGATTTATTCTCACGCAAAATTTCAACAGCTTTACTCATTGCAGTTGCTGCTTCATCCATACGTTTTAATTGATTGAGGTTGTAACCAATTGCTGAATACGCTTGTGCTAAACCTTCAGAGGGTGCATTAACGCCAAGTGTTGCGTAAATATCACATGCGGTTTCGGCGAGTGCGAGTGCTTCGTCGTATTGTCCACGGGCATAGATTCGGGCACTAAGTTCGTAATAAGTACTTGCGCGTTCCGCGCCATCTACTTCTGGAATTCTGTCCCAGAGCATTTCCTCAGTTACAAGCTCGTCTTGGCTCTCATCTTCGCCCATCAGACCTCCCCGTTGTCCGCGAGTTATGACCGTGACTCTATACGCAATTTCTTAGAGTTGCGCTGGAATATCAATTGTTGCCGGCCGCCATTTTCCAAGTGGCCCGCGTGTGAGTCCTTCAAATATTGCACCAGTGACACCTGCAATTTGCTTACGCGTCTTCATTGCAAATACATGCCCCCCTGGACACTTGTTATCGATCGCGCATACCCAACCACTCGTATTGATATTTAAGATTCCCGCGCCACTTTCGCGTGTGTAATACGTTGCAATAGCTGCCAACTTTTTCACTCCCACCGGCGCAGATGAGGCAAGAACTTCAACGCCCACGCTTTTACCGGCTACTGCCGGCGCACCTACGTCGCGACCAACCACACCAGCAATTTTCTGGCCTTTTTTCAAGGAGTTAAATGGCCATTGAACGGCACTTCTTACGATGTAGTCGCTCTTGACTCCTGATGCAAAGAACCGCGAACCTAGTAATAAGGATTCAGATTTTTTTATACTTAGGTCTCGCCACATAATAACTTCGCTCATGGTTCGCGTTTTTGGATCATAGGTAACTTTGTTGTACGAAGTGTTTCCTCCCAGTGAAACCAGATTTATTCCGGTATTAACGGATGCATCTATCGCACCACGCATACGTGCCGTCCAGTATTCGCTATGACCACCAACGACAATGGATTTGGTATTCCGCAATGTTGTCGGATCAGAATCAAGATCAATGTCTGTAATGTAATTTATCTCGTAACCTGCTCGTTCGGCTAAAGACAGAGCAGGAAGCTCCATATATCTAAATTGCCCAGCACCATCACCGTCGTATGGCCGATTAAACGTGACAGATAAAGCTTTACTCTCGCGTTTTGCATCTGGGCCTTTATAGAGTGAGGCACCACCCCACTGGTTGTATGCCTGCCATGTAAGAACTGATGAAATAAAAGTTATGGCGCTCCTCGATTTGCCATTCCGAATAATCAAAGGAACAAAGGAGGTTTTACGATGTGATGCATCTAAACGAAATAGATATTGACCTGGCGGCGTATTTTCATTCGGTTCAAATTTCCATAACCTGCCGCTAATTTTTTCTACAGCTACTAAACGTGCGCGAGCGCCGTCGTAATAACCCATTCGATAAATGGAAATTGTTGTATCACTATTTTTTTGTGTCCCGACTAAGTGCAATGCAACGTTCTGTCCGCACTGCGCACTTGTTGCGCCGAACCATCCTTCGATTCTCTTAACTTTCACACGACGTGAAAAATCCGCACTTGTTCGCACTGGTGCGCCTTGATCCCACTGCTTTGCACCTGGCTTTGCATTCTCACGTGCAACCCAGCCAGTTTTGTCATCCCAGCCGCACGGCGCCGCGTGCGCTGGTACTGCTGTAAGCACAGAAGCCACCAGAGCCATCACGACAACCAGTGCACGCTTCATGCCCTCCAGTTTATGGCTCATTTCAAATGGACAGCCTGCTGAGCGTGATTTACCCTTGCTACTTGCAAATGATTTGCATCTAGCCAATCCAGTCGAAAGTAGTCATGAACCAGGTCATCGCCCAAACCCAGAAGTCCGCGTTCCGCGATCGTCTGACAAAAGCTGAGTGGCGTCGAATGGGTGCAATGTTTGGCTTCATCGCATTCCTGCACATTGCAGGCGGATTATTAATGTTGAAAGCAACAAGTGGTCGTTACGAATTAAGCGATGGATCTCTATTTGGTTGGGGTACAGCAGCCCTCGCATACGTTCTTGGAATGCGTCATGCATTCGACGCGGATCACATCAGTGCAATTGATAACACGACTCGTAAATTAATGTCAGAAGGTCAACGTCCACTTGCAGTTGGATTCTTCTTCTCACTAGGCCACTCATCAGTAGTTTTCGCTTTAGCGCTTCTACTTAACTTTGGAATTAAAGCTCTAGGTGGTCAATTAAAAGATGAAGATTCAACTCTTCATCACTACACAGGTTTAATTGGCACATCTGTCTCTGGTACTTTCTTGATGCTTATTGCAATTCTTAACTTGGTCATCTTGGTATCTATCGTCGGCGTCTTTATCCAGATGCGCAAAGGCACATATAGTGATGAAGAGTTAGAAAAACATCTCAACTCTCGTGGTTTGCTCATGCGCTTCTTTGGTCCCATTGCTCGTCGAATCGATAAGTCATGGAAGATGTATCCGCTCGGTATTCTCTTTGGTCTCGGCTTTGATACAGCAACTGAAATCGGTTTATTAGTTCTGGCTGGTTCATCCGTTGTTGCCGGACTTCCATGGTGGGCGATTATTTCACTTCCACTATTTTTTGCTGGCGGCATGTCACTGCTCGACACAATTGATGGTTCATTTATGAACTTCGCATATGGTTGGGCATTTTCAAAGCCAGTGCGAAAGGTTTATTACAACATCATAATCACAGGACTTTCTGTGGCAGTCGCACTCTTTGTTGGTGGATTAGAAATCTGCCAAGTAATAGCAGGACAATTAAACCTCACTGGTGGCTTTTGGGATTACGCCCTCGCCTTCGATTTAAACAGTGCTGGGTACTTCATTGTGGGCGCTTTCGTAGTTGTTTGGTCTGTCGCATTATTGCTCTGGCGCTATGGAAAAATTGAAGAGCGCTGGCATAACAAAGCACATGCAGCTCAACTTGCTCGTGGAGAAAACACAGATCACGCTGCAGCCGGAATCGAATTAGGACCAATCCGCGACGGATTTAAGATCGACTAAGTTTTATTCGCCCCTGAGCAATAGCGGCACCTAATAAAACAATTGCACCACCGACTGGTTCATACCAAGAAACACCTTCGCCCAAAAAGATTACGCCGACAATCACGGCAACCATCGGTGTCACATAAGTAACCGAACTTGCAATCGCACTTCCTGCAGCGGCCATAATTTGAAAATTCCAGATATACGCAAAGCCGCGACCAAAAATACCGAGAGCCAACATCGCAAAGACTGGGCCGGGACGGTATTTATCTTGTGCTACTCCATCGATTAAATAAAATGGCAACAAAATAAAGGCAGCGATTACTAATTGCGTTGCAGCTGCAGCTTCTGGCTTTAATCCAATTGGCAAAATGAATTTGCGTGAGTAAGGAAATGAAATTCCGTAACATGCAACAGATAACAAAAGTGCCAATACGGCATAAATAGGGTTATCGCCTAAACCTCGCCACGCACCTAGGAGCGTTAGTACGCCGATAAAACCTAAGAGCAATCCACTCACCTGAGCTTTTGTAATCTTTTCAGATCTAAATACCAACATCATTGCAAGCAACGTCATTAAAGGCGTTACCGCATTAATGATTCCTGCCAGAATCGACGTAACAGATTGTTCTGCAACTGGAAATAAATATCCCGGAATAACATTGAGCGTCATTGCTGGAAAAGTTAAATGCGCCCATGTTTTAACTTCTCGGGGCAAGGCAATTTTTCTAATTCGTGCATATGTCACCAGTGTCAAAGCACCGAGTGCAACACCACCAAATGCAACACCAACAGGTGTTAAGAACTCAAGGCCTAGCTTGATGAAGATAAATGAACAGCCCCAGGTAATGCCCAGCGCTATGTATTGGGCTATCCAGGAGTTAGCTGAATGAGAGGGCGAACGCACCGAGCAATGATGACACAGTCATCCAAACCCACCAGACATTGACGATATCAACGTGCCAGTGATCACTCTTGTACAAACCAAGACGTGAGCGATTCCAGTTACCAAGTGCAAAGAACACTGTCAGTACCAAGTGCACAAAGTTAAGAATCGCAATCAGGTAATAGCACGATGCATACGCACCGGAACTAAAGGTGAACGGTGCATTAGCAATTTGATTAAATTGCAGAACCATTGCAACTGCTGATGCAACAAGTGCAACTAGTCCACCAAGTTTTAATTGTGTCTGATTGCCTGCACGCACACCTTTGAGTGCATAGTAATGACAGAGCAAACCAAAGGCAGCAATAGCTGTCAAAATCCACGATCCGCGAGAAG
>WLNM01000016.1 GCA_009699825.1 Actinomycetota bacterium | reverse complement strand
GTAGTGGAGTGGATGTTGCAGGGACAATTCTAAACGTTTGCGCATGATTCGCATGTGTTTTCATTTATCAATCTAGTTTCGCTTTGGATCTAGGATTTCTAGAAATGAGCGAAGCGGGCTCCTTTTCAGCAGCTTTATAAAGAATGAGTTTACCTGCTTTATTTTTTAAATCAACAGATGTTTTTACGCGTAAAAAAATGGACTTTTCCTGCGTGTTACAGTTTTTCTATGTTTTTTGTGGCCGTTTTATTAATGGGCGCGGCATCCCTTTTTGGACTTGCGGCGGACGCGATTACGCATAAAGAAAATAAAATAGTTCAGGAAATTAAATTCCATCCCGTTTATTGTTTTAATAAACCAACCGAAAAACTAATTATTCGCCCTGATTTTATTGGTTGTGTTATTGGTGAAGACGAACCACTTGGTGAAAGTGAGATTGTTGAAGGAACGGAGCGTCCAACAGATATAAATCCACAAGTGCTTGCACGTTTTCATAGTGCACAAGCTGCTGCAAAAGAAATCGGAGTTGAAATGAGTATTGATTCGGGGTTTAGAACAACCGAGACTCAGAATTATTTGTATCAACGTGCGATCAAAGAACATAAAACTGCAGAAGAAGCAAAGAAGTGGGTCTTACCTTCAGATCTTTCACGACATCCATGGGGACTTGCATTAGATGTAAATCTTCACCACGAAAAATCTGGAGCATCATGGTTAGAAGCCAATGGAGCCACTTTTGGGCTCTGTCGAGTCTATGAAAACGAATGGTGGCATTTCGAACCACTAACTGCTCCGGGTGGAATCTGCCCACCACTTGAACCAGATGCATCACAAGTAAAGTAAAGTGCGACTGTGAACAAGCCAACAATCATTCTTGCAACAAGCAATGGTGTTGGTATGGGCCATCTTGCGCGAGCAAGTGCAATTGCATTAGCTCTAAAACCGATTGCTAATCCAATTATTGTTTCGATGGCTGGTGGGATTGCTGATATCTCTGACTACATGGGTATTCGCACCGAATATATTCCTGGCCGTGATCGCGAATGGATGTCGCGCGATTCGTGGGATCAATACCTACGTGATCGACTTGTTGCACTCGTTGAAGAAACAGATGCAAAACTTATATCTTTTGATGGAGTGGTTCCTTATCCAGGTGTAATTGCTGCAAAAGTTAAAGCCCCGCATATTTCCTTGGTGTGGGTACGCCGTGGTTTGTGGCAGAAAAAACCACAACGTTTTGTATTGGGATTGCAATCAGCCATGATGGATTTCATCGTAGAACCTGGCGATATTGCACGTTCATATGACCATGGTCCAACGGCATCTCGAAAAGACGCACAGCTGACTTCTCCCGTTTCTTTATTTCAAAAAGAGACAGCGCTTTCACGCAGCGAATCTCGCAAAATTTTAGGTTTAGATCCAGAACGTCCTGCAGTACTAGTACAACTTGGTACGGGCGATAGCGATGTCAATGAAAAAATGACAGCGGCTCTATCTGGATTGCTTGGTTGGAAAGATTTACAGGTAGTACTGACAAAGCAACCGATTGATGTAGATGGCAAGTCGTTAGCACCTGAAGGACTCGATCTTAAAGTTGTGCGCTATTTTCCACTGGCACAAGTTCTTCCTGCATTTGATGCTGCGGTCTGTGCAACTGGTTATAACGGTGTGCACGAATTGTTGCCAGCACAAATCCCAACAGTTTTTGTTTCAAATATTCGCGGAACAGATGATCAAGAAGCGCGTGCACAGTGGTGTCATGACTTTGGTTTTTCCTTACGAGCAGATCAAGCGGATCTCGCAGATATCACTGCCACAGTCAAAAAATTACAAGATCCACAAGTCCGTGCTTCACTAACTGCAAAGTGTGCAGAACTTGCAAATGTTTCCGGCAGTACCGAAATCGCAGAGATTTTCATGAAACTAATTTCCAACCAAGCAGCAATCAAACCTGGCACGCTGACCTATAAACGTTTAATGCTTCAAGATCACATTAATCGTGGAATGCGCCACATCGCTTACATAGGGCTGCGTCGCATGGCACTTATCTATCGCAAATTCAGACCGCACCCAGATGCGGCAAAGATGGCAACAGTTGCACCAATATTCGCTCAGGTCACAGCATCTGCAGAATTACGAGATTTAATTAAAGGTGATGTGAGATTTGAACACATGATTGCTGATGCATCAGAAACCTACAAGAAACGACGTCAAGAGATTGCCCATACTGCATATAACCCACCGCTAATTGCAATTAGAAAACGTAAAAACTAAAAACGCGAGCGAATCTCCCATAAATCTGGAAATACAGGATTGAAAAGTGTGGACTTCAAATACTCTGCACCACTTGATCCACCTGTACCCATTTTGTGGCCGATAGTTCTTTCCACCATCTTTACGTGGCGATAGCGCCACTCTTGAATACCTTCGTCGATATCGACTAAACGCTCACAAATCATTGCGCGTTCTGGATCACCTTGATGAACTGCCAACAAAACATCTTGTACTTCTTTATTAGCAACGTACTGTTCTGATTTATTTCGATTCAAAATCGCTGCAGGCATCGTATGACCAGCATTGTTTAAATAAACAAGAGTGGAATCCCAAATCGAATTGCTAGAAGTAATTTCTGCAATTTCGGTCTGAATATCTGGTGGCAAGTGCCCAGCCATTTTGTTATCGCGTCGACCCAGAATGGCTTCGACTTTTCTAAATTGTGCGGATTGGAAACCGCTAGATGAGGAGAGATATCCACGGAAAGAGTTAAATTGCAGTGGCGTCATAGTTTCTAAAATATCAATCTGCGCAACACACACTTTCATAATTGTGCGAATGCGCCCCAAGATAGCAAGTGCATAATGAGTGTCACCATTTTCTAGTACGCGCTGTGCTTGCTTAAACTCGTGAATTAATTGCTTGAACCAAAGTTCATATGTTTGATGAATAATGATGAAGAGCATCTCATCATGTTCGGGACCAGTTGACAGCGGACGTTGCAGTTTTAATAGCTCATCGACTGCAAGGTATGACGTGTATGTAAGTGCGGAGTCGAAATTCTCGGAATTACTCATGTAACTCGTGAACCGGTCGCTGAAACCTTTTCGTATTGACGTATAGAAACCAAGTCACGAATTCTTTCAAAACCATCCCAGACTTCGACGTATGAAGTTGGTAGTGGTGAAATCGCAAGACGAATTGAATTTGGTGTTCGATAATCTGGAATTACATTGGCGAATTCACGAAGTGCAACACAAATTCGTGCAGCTTCTGGATGTACCAATGAAATATGTCCGCCACGTTCTTGTGGGTCGCGCGAAGTATTTAATTGCATACCGAGCGGTGCTAACCATGCGTCATATAAATCAATCATCATCTGCGTACCAACAGCTGCTTTATGTGCAATTTTATCGATGCCTGCTTCTTTAATTATTTCAAAGGAAGTTTTAATACAACGAAGACCAATTAATGAAGGACTTGCAATTTGGAAACCACGAATACCTTCGGCCTTTTCAAAGACTGGTCCCATGCCAAATTGATCTGCTTGTGAGAACCACCCCTGAATTGGAACCTGTAACTCTTTCTGCATCTTCGTGCTGACATACAACCACGCAGGTGCACCGGGACCAGAGTTTCCATATTTATATGTACAACCAACTGCAAGGTCTACACCGTTGGCGTCAAAGTTCATTTCAATCGCACCAACCGCATGGCTGGCATCCCAAACTACCAATCCGCCATGAGAGCGAACTAAATCAGTAATGGATTTAATATCCGTACGCGCTCCAGATCGATATTGAATAACTTCAAGTGTTACGAGAGCAACATCATCATTTAAACACGGCGCAAGAACATCTGCGGTAATTCGCTCATGCTTTATTTCTCCCGCAGATTCATTATCAATCAGAACGAGATTCATTCCAAATTCTTTTGCAATTCCATCAAGAATGTATCGATCCGTTGGAAAGTTAGCAGCATCGGTAATTATTGTTTTACGTCCGGGGCGAGCTTTTATGGCAGCCATGCAGAGCTGATAGAAATTAACTGAAGTTGTGTCGCACGCAAGTACTTGTCCCTTGGCTGCACCTAAGGTTGCTTCGCCAATGAGGTCTCCAACTGGTTGCGCTTCATCAACCCAGTGACTCCAACCAGTTACAACTTCCGGTCCCCACTCCTTCATCAACAAATCATTTACTGCAACAACAGTTGCATGTGGAAGTCGACCAAGTGAATTGCCATCGAGATAACACATTGCTGGGTCAGTAACCACAAACTTCGATTTAAAATGTGCGAGCGGATCGTTTTTATCTAAATCCAAGGCGTATTGGCGGTCAGTGACGTTCATGGTTGAAAGGTACGCTCTGTCACCATGGCGCGCAATCTTCTCAATTTAGAGGAAGTCTCAAAGGCTTTTGATATTCGCGCGCTCTTAGAACGCGTATCACTGGGCATTTCAGAAGGCGATCGCATTGGAATTGTTGGAAGAAATGGCAGCGGAAAAAGCACGCTCATGAAAATTATGTCTGGTATCGAATCGCCAGATGCTGGTCGTGTTACAAAATCAAATGACACCCAAATTGGTTTACTTTCACAAGTTGATAATGCACCAGCCGGTGCCACTGTGCGAGATGTTGTACTTGGAAACAAACCAACACACGAATGGGCAAGTGATGCAGGAATTCGCGAAGTATTTGTAGGACTCTTTGGTGGATTTGATGATCATCTCTTTGAACGAACATTTGCAACACTCTCTGGTGGAGAACGTAGACGAGTTGGATTAGCACGGCTATTAATCGATGATCTGGATCTAATTTTGCTTGACGAACCAACCAACCATCTCGATGTCGAAGGTGTTGCATGGCTTGCCACCCACCTGCTTGCACGCAAATCTTTAGCGCTTGCAGTCATCACTCACGATCGTTGGTTTCTAGATGCTGTAACAGATCGCACATGGGAAGTTGTTGAGGGAAAAGTTGAAGAGTATGACGGGGGCTATTCAGCATTTGTTTTGGCAAAAGCAGAACGCTCACGTCAGGCAAGTGCGATGGATGCCCGTCGAAATAACTTAATCCGCAAAGAATTAGCGTGGCTTCGTCGCGGCGCACCTGCTCGCACAACTAAACCAAAGTTTCGAGTAGATGCGGCAAATGAATTAATTTCTGCCGAACCAGCACCACGTGATCAAGGTGAATTACTTAAATTTGCTCGCAACAGATTAGGTAACACAGTGTATGAATCTCACCATGTTCAACTTCGTGCAGGTGACAAATTATTGCTAGATGATTTGTATTGGAACATTGGCCCAGGAGATCGCATCGGAATCGTTGGCATCAATGGTGCCGGCAAAACAACTTTGATGCGAATGTTAGTTGGCGAACTACAACCGGCGGCAGGAAAATTTGTAACTGGCATAACCGTTAAAGCAGCATTTCTTACACAGCACTTGCATGAATTAGATCCAACATGGCGCGTACTTGAAGCTGTAGAAAAAATAGCAAATCATGTAGAACTCGGAAATGGAAAATCATTGTCGGCATCGCAATTATGCGAGCGATTGGGATTTAACCGAGATTTACAGTGGACTCCAATCCGAGATTTATCTGGCGGAGAAAAGCGGCGATTACAGCTAACACGATTGTTGATGGATAGCCCTAACGTTTTATTACTTGATGAGCCAACAAATGATTTTGATATAGAAACCCTGACCGAGTTAGAAGATTTATTAGATAGTTACGGTGGCACACTTATTGTTGTTTCACACGATAGGTATTTCCTCGAACGTGTGTGTGATCGCTTTGTAGGTTTACTTGGAGATGGGGCGCTACGAGATTTACCGCGTGGCGTTGATCAATATCTCGAACAACGTCGTGATGCTTTATCAAACAACAAAGCTGGCTCGACAAGTAAGGGAACATCGAGTGCTGCCGAGCAACGACAACTCAAAAAAGATGTCGCACGCCTAGAAAAACAATTGGTTAAATTGGATGAACAAATACTCGCCTTAGTAGCAGAACAAAGCAGTGCAGCATTTGATGCAGAGCGGCTCATAGAAATCACAGCAAAACTCGAAGAATTGCGCCACGATAAGAACACGAAAGAAGAAGAGTGGCTACATGCCACGACAGCATTGGATAATTGAGTTAAAATTTCGCCTATGAATAAAGTCGTACACACAATCGAACTTGTCCTTTTTCGTGCCAGATGGTTATTGGCACCTCTCTATCTCGGTCTTGTCGGAGCACTCGTTCTACTTGCGTATCGCTTTATCATCGAATTCATTCACCTGGCCCAACACATTGGTGACTCTGATGCACACACCTTCACATTAGATTTATTGGCACTTCTCGATCTCACGCTCTTAGCAAATTTAATTCTTATGGTTATTTTTGCAGGATATGAAAACTTCGTTTCTAGAATTGATGCTGCAGCCGATTCAACTGATCGCCCACATTGGATGGGGACTATTGACTTCAGCGGCCTTAAGATCAAATTAATTGGCTCACTAGTTGCCATCTCTGTTATCGAACTTCTTAAAGACTTCATTGAATTATCTGGAGAACCTGAAGTTGGCGAAGGCACAATTTGGCGAATTATCATTCACCTTACATTCGTAGCCTCTGGTGTTCTCTTTGCATTAATGGATTGGATCGCAGATAAACGGGAGTTCAGCGGTACGCATTCATAATGCGTCTAGATTTATTGGCAGCCCTCTCGGGGATTCTTATCTCCCTACAGGCAAGAGCAAATGGTGAGTTGTCTTTACGCCTAAATAATGGATTACAAGCGGCGTTCATTTCCTTTAGTTCTGGTCTAATTCTTATTGCGATTATTTCTCTCTTTAATCCAACAATAAAAAGCGGCGTAAGAAGATTGCGTGCTTCAGTTGCTGCTAAAGAGATTGCCCCATGGACTCTATTTGCTGGTGCACTTGGCGGAACGTTTGTCGCCGTACAAACACAAATTGTTCCACTTATCGGTGTTGCTATTTATTCCGTCGCATCAATTGCAGGACAAGGCGCAACATCGTTAATCGTTGATCGAATCGGTTTAACTGGTGGCGGGAAGAAAGCCATTACTCCTCGCCGTATCGCAGCAGCGGTTGTCACAGTTCTTGCGGTTTTAGTCTCTGTTCTAGATCGTATTGAAGCTAAAGACCTATCTCTTATTGCAGTACTTTTTGCCGGTTTAGCGGGTGCAATAGTTGGAGTGCAACGAGCTATGAATGGGTTGATTAATGAGCATTCCCATCAGAGTTTTGCAACGTCGCTGCTTAACTTCATTATGGGTAGCACAACATTGGGAATTGTATTTCTTATTGCAGTCGCTATAGGCAAAGTTGAATTTGTAGCGCTTCCGGCAGGTCCATGGTGGATATACATGGGCGGAACAATCGGAGTTATTTATATTGCATTTACATCAACAATCGTTCAACACCTAGGAGTCTTAACCTTTACGATCTTTAGTACAGGCGGGACGCTTGCAGGTGCTTTATTAATTGACCTTATATCGCCAACAAAGGGCGTAAACGTAAGCGCTTACTTAGTAAGCGGAATTATTATGACTTTTCTAGGGGTTGTCGTGGGCGGCGTAAATAGTTCCAAAGCATTGAAACGATAGACGCGGTAATAAAGAACGCTGCAATTGCGTAACTAAAACTCTTAACCCATGGCAATGTCGCGGCATAAAAACCTGCAAGAGTTATGCCAACGCCCCACAGCAGCGCACCAAGTGCATTAGCTGAAAGAAACTTGTAGTAATTCATTCGTGATGCACCCGCAATTACTGGAACAAATGTACGAATCCATGGAAAGAATCGCGCTGTCACAACAGCCCACCAACCTGTTTGTTCGTAGAAGCGATCGGCCCGGACAATCATTGCTTTCATGCGTTTTGATTCGCGCTTATCTAAATAGGGGCGACCGTAGACTCGACCAATAACAAAGCCCACCTGATCACCAAAAAATGCAGCAAGAAAAATAATTGTCACAAGAATTACGATATTAATATTGCCATGTGCTGCAGCAACGAGGCCAGCACTAAAGAGAATTGAATCACCAGGCAAGAAGAATCCAAGCAAAATTCCAGTTTCAATAAAGACTATTGCACCAACAATTAGATAGAAGAGGAATGGGGCTAAGGACGAGAGCTGTGTATCAAAGGATGCTGCTAATTCGATCACACCGATTTCCTTACGGCTGCCGCTACCGCAGTGACAACATTGGCGTCAAAAACACTCGGGACAATAAATGATGTATTGAGTTGTTCTGGGGAAACACAATCTGCAATTGCAGTTGCAGCGGCGACAAGTAACTCATCTGTGATCTTGTGTGCATTTGCATCAAGTAGTCCACGGAAAATTCCTGGGAAGGCCAAGACGTTATTTATTTGATTTGGTTGATCACTACGGCCAGTTGCGACAACGGTCGCATGTTTGCGAGCAAGAGCAGGATCGATTTCGGGATCTGGATTAGCAAGGGCAAAGACAATAGAACCCTTTGCCATTGCCGCAATATCTGATTCAACTAAAATATTTGAAGCGCTGACACCAATAAAGACATCTGCGCCAACAAGGGCTTCTGACATAGTGCCTTGGAAATTATCTTTATTGCTGTGCTCGATGAACCACTGCTGCATTTGATCTTCACTCTTCATCGCAGGGTGAATAACACCTTTGTGGTTAAAGCCAATAATGTTTTTCGCTCCATCTAGTACGAGTAAGCGAGCAACCGCATTTCCTGCCGCACCAACACCGCTGAGAACAATTTTTACATCAGACAAATTCTTCTTCACTAATTTAAGTGAATTGCGAAGTGCTGCTAGAACGACAATTGCTGTTCCGTGTTGGTCATCATGGAAAACTGGAATATCAAGTAGCTCGCGCAGACGTGCTTCAATTTCGAAACAACGTGGAGCGGAAATATCTTCCAGATTAATGCCACCATAAACAGGTGCAATCAATTGAACAGTGCGCACGATTTCATCAACATCTTGTGTATCAAGACAGACTGGCCACGCATCAACATCGGCAAAGCGCTTGAAGAGTGCAGCTTTTCCTTCCATCACAGGAAGCGCTGCTGCAGGTCCAATATTTCCAAGACCCAACACAGCAGATCCATCAGTAACTACTGCAACTGTATTTCGCTTAATTGTTAACCGGCGAGCATCGGATGGATCATCAGCAATTGCCTGACAGATACGTGCAACACCAGGTGTGTATGCACGAGATAGATCATCACGAGTTTTTAGCGGAACTTTGGATTGAACTTCTAGTTTGCCACCTAAGTGCAATAAGAATGTGCGATCAGAAACTTTACGGACAACCAAACCCTTGTGTGATCTGATGGCTTTTGTTATTTGATCGGCATGATCAGCATCTACGGTGTCACACGTTACATCGATGACAACTTTTTCTAAGAGAGATTCAACAACATCGAGTGCAGTAATTGTTGCACCAGCATCGGTGATCGCAGCAGTAATAAGTGCAACGGGATGCAATGAAGGCGAACCTTCAACACGAATTGTTATTCCATAACCAGGACTTGTGGATGCCATTTATACAACTCCATACAGGCGATCGCCAGCATCCCCAAGACCAGGAACGATGTAGCCATGTTCATTTAGTTTTTCATCAAGTGCGCCGGTAACAATAGTGATTGGAATTTTTGTATCAGCAAAAGCACGTTCCATGGTTGCAATTCCTTCTGGCGCAGCAAGTATACAAATCGCGGTGATCTCTGTTGCGCCACGTTCAATTAAATAGTTAAGTGCTGCAACTAATGTTCCACCCGTTGCAAGCATTGGATCAAGGACAAAACAGTGGCGACCTGAGAGATCATCGGGAAGTCGATTGGCATAAGTGCTAGCTTGCAAAGTTTTTTCATCGCGAACCATTCCAAGAAAGCCAACTTCAGCATTTGGGACTAGTCGCGACATGCCTTCGAGCATTCCTAATCCTGCGCGCAGAATCGGGACAACGATTGGTTGAGGAGAAGCCATCTTTAAACCCTCGGTATGTGTCACCGGAGTTTTAATTTTTACTTTCACCGTTTGAACATCACGCGTCGCTTCGTAAGCAAGAAGGGTTACTAGTTCTTCAACTAAATGTCTAAATGTTGGAGAGTCAGTTCGTTCGTCACGCAAAATGGTCAATTTATGCGAAATCAGTGGGTGGTTGGCAACGTGAACTTTCATGTTCCATAGCGTACAGGGCTTTTATTCTTCTGAAATGAGTGTAAGGATGCTCTTGTACTTTTTGACGCGGGAGAGGTGAGATATGGAACAGATAAGTAACTCAAATCTCATTAACGATATCGATATCGCCGTTGCCGCCTGGCATGAAGATGGACGTTGGACATTAGCCCTTCTTCCAGATGCACATGATCTTGCGCAAATTATTGATCGCCTCAAATCGCAACAGACAAATGGTGGAGCAATTGCACTGATTGCAATTGATGAAGAATTTTTTATATTAATTCGCGTACTGGGTTCACACATCACAATGTTTTTAAGTGATGTTACATGCGCACTAGATTACGAAGTTGCATCAGATTTCTTAGAAATAAATGAGATTGATACGCCAGAAGAAGATGAAGATCCATTTCCAGTTGGCTACTTAGATATTTTTGCAGACCTTGGAATGAATCACATGGAGATGGCTGCGCTTTGCGACGATGCCGAATTATTTCCAGATGAACAACTCGAAGCGATTGCAAGTCGTTTAGGTTTTGGCGAACAGTTTGCGCAGTTATTGGAACTGTGACATCTGTTGAATTAATGCGCGAAGCAATTGCTATTGCGCAACAAGGCCTTGCATCCAATGATGTTCCAGTTGGGGCACTCGTCATTGACCCATCAGGAAAAATAATTGCTACTGGAACAAATGAACGTGAAGCGAAATCAGACCCAACGGCTCACGCAGAGATAGTTGCAATTCGTAAAGCAGCAAACAATGGATGGCGTTTGGATAACCACACACTTGTTGTGACACTCGAACCATGTGCGATGTGTGCAGGTGCAATTGCACAGGCGCGTATTTCTAAAGTGATCTTCGGGGCATGGGACACAAAAGCCGGAGCTGCAGGTTCAGTCTGGGATGTCTTACGAGATCCGCGTGCTATTCATCGAGTTGAAGTTGAATCTGGAGTTCTTGAAAAAGAGTGTGCAGCTTTACTGAGCGAATTTTTTCGATCAAGCCAGTAGTTCATACGAAGGATTAAGAATTTTTAGCGAGCCATTTTCTTCGCCAACCATTCCTTCTGCGCGTAATTCTGTTCCAACTTCAAGTCCTGCAATTTCGCGGCGCCCTAAGAATTGAAGTGTGATTCCGCCACTTTCATCCCATAATTCAATTTCAAGTACTGGCGCTGATCCACTCGGTGCAGTTTTAATCGATGAAACCTTGCCTTGCACATGTGCACGTTTTCGCCACTGCACAGCTCCAATTGGTGTCATATCTTCTGCATAATGACTTATAGGCCCTGGCGATGGCGCAACTGGTGCCGCCTTAATTGGTGCAACAGTTGCCAACTTCTTTTCTTTCTTATCTATGACAAGAGGTGCACCAGATAAAATTCTTTCAACATCAAATGGAACAATCGTTGCGACCACTCGTGGTAATTGAGAAATCGGTGCAGCAATTGCTTCAGCTGTTCTATCGTGGAGCAAACGTCCTAAGAAGCGAGAGTACGAGCGACGTGGCAAGAGCAGAGTTAATTCAACTTCAGCTTTTTCCGTCATCTTAATCGCATAATCAACTGCAGCGTTTGCGAGGCGACGATCAGGACAATCTATAAGTTCTAGAGTCACATCATCGAGTGCTTCTGACTTTGCCCAAGCCTTTGCAATTTGATCTGCGCGCATATCATCAATGACAAAGTGCACTGCTTTAAGTTCGCGTGGTTTAAGAGAACGTGCGTAACGAATTGCACCGACTGTTGCTACGTCAACACTGTCTACTAATACCGTTACGTCATGTCGGGCAATAGAAGTTGCTCGCTCTTGTTCGACCTTAACATCGAGTGCACTCTGTTCTTTTGTGTACTGACGACGCAAGCGCAAGAAAGTTATTACAAGAATTGGTGCCGTAACCAAAACTAACCAAGCACCTTCGCTAAATTTAACAACAGAAAAAATAATGACAACGATGAATGAAATGGCTCCGGCTAATCCGTTGATTGCCATCTTCCAACGCCACGCGCCAAGGCGGTGTATATATGCATGCTTTGTCATACCAAAGCCAGCCAAAGCAAATCCTGTAAATACGCCGAGTGCATAAAACGCAACAAGATGTTCTACTGAACCAGCGGTGATAAGAACTAAAAAGATTCCACCACCTGCGAGTAAGAGAATTCCATTTGAGAAAGCCAAGCGGTGTCCACGCTTTGTTAATTGACGCGGTAAATAACCATCTGAGGCGATGAAGTTAACGAGCAGAGGGAAAGCGCTATAGGTGGTGTTTGCACCGGCGAATAAAATAAGCATTGTTGCAGCCTGAACAAAGATAAACATCGCAGTTCCGAATGCACCATTACCAACAGCGGCTTTTGCGATCTGCGAAATAACAGTTGGTGTTCCGCTTTCATATGGCATCGCATGGATCTTGTGCGCAAACCACGAAACTCCTAAAACTAAACTTCCCAACAGACAACTCATCACAACTAGAGTGCGACGAGCGTTTACGTGCTCGGGTGCTTTAAAGAGTGCAACACCATCGGATATTGCTTCAAGACCTGTTAATGATGATCCACCATTTGCAAAGGCACGAAGCAAAATAAATATTGCAGCAAATGTGAGCAACCCACTTGGTTGACCCAGAGGAACTGCGCCCGGCAAATTGGTTTCTAACATTGGCAATGTGCCACTGAAATAGCGATACAACCCGATTGCAAAGACGACAAACATAGAACCAACGAATAAATATGTTGGAAGTGCAAATGCTTTGCCTGCTTCTTTTACACCGCGCAGATTTCCATACGTTAACAGAGCAATAACGCCTAAAATCATCGGCATCTTCCACGGTTCAAGTTCGGGAAAAGTAGAAATTATCGCAGCCACACCAGCTGCAGATTGAATAGCAAGTGTCACGATGTAATCGAGCATCAGCGCCACACCAGCGATCTGTGCGACCACCGGTCCGAAGTTATCTCTGGAAACTATGTATGCGCCACCAGTTTTTGTATACACATCAATGACGTTGCGATAGGAGAGAGTAATAATGAGAAGAATAATTAAAACGATTGCCGTCATCGGCATCAAAATTGCAAAAGCCGCAAGTCCAAAAGCTGGCAACAGCGCAATTAGAATCTGTTCGCTGCCGTATGCCGATGATGAAATACAGTCAGAGGATAAAATTCCTAACGCGTATTTTTTGTCCAAACGCTGATGGCTCAAGGTATGACGGTTTAGTGCGCCACCCAGTAAACGCCGCTTTATTTTGTAGGAAAGCGAATCTTTTAGGTGCGCATGATCTTGCAAGGCAACTGGCTCGGGTGCCCCATCTGTCCACGACTTCGGCATAGTAGACTCATCTTATGCGTACAAAGATGTATATCGATGGTCAATGGGTAGATGGCATTGCAACAATGCCTGTTACCGATCCAAGTGACGGTTCCGTTATTGCAGAAGTAGCCGTGGCTGGCCCCGAACAATGCGAAGCTGCCGTTGCAGCAGCAGATCGCGCCGCCGCCGATTGGGCGAAGACCGCACCACGTGTTCGCTCTGAAATCTTGCGCAAAGCATTTGAAATCATGGTTGCCGAAGCAGATTCAATCGCAACAATTGTTTCGAAAGAAAACGGCAAGGTACTCACTGACGCTAAAGGTGAAGTCATATACGCCGCGGAATTCTTTCGTTGGTTCGCAGAAGAAGCAGTGCGCGTTCCCGGAGATTTTCGTAAATCACCAAGTGGTGACAAGCGAATTCTTGTTACTCACCAACCAATAGGTGTCTCACTTCTAATTACTCCCTGGAACTTTCCAGCAGCAATGGCCACACGCAAAATTGGTCCAGCAATTGCTGCAGGCTGCACAATGATTTTAAAACCGGCATCTGAAACTCCACTGACTGCGCTCGCAATCGTTGACATCATGGAACGCGCTGGCGTTCCTAAGGGAGTTATTAACGTCATCCTTCCTCAAAAGGTTGGCGAATCAATTTCAAAGATTCTGCATGATCCACGTGTAAAAAATCTTTCTTTTACTGGATCCACTGAAGTTGGTCGCGTACTCATTCGCGAAGCCGCAGACCGCGTTATTCGCTGTTCCATGGAACTCGGTGGAAATGCACCATTTGTTGTATTCGATGATGCAGATATTCCTGCT
>WLNM01000015.1 GCA_009699825.1 Actinomycetota bacterium | reverse complement strand
CACAAGGTCGCACTGTTGACTTCAAGAACACAGTCATCATCATGACTACAAACCTTGGAACACGCGATATCTCAAAGAGTCTTGGACTTGGTTTTGCAAACTCCGATGATGATTTAACAAATTACGAGCGCATGAAGGGCAAAGTTAGTGACGAACTTAAGTCACACTTCCGCCCTGAATTCCTTAACCGCATCGATGACATCATCGTCTTCCACCAGCTCACTAAGGATCAAATCATTCAGATTGTTGATCTCATGATTGCAAATCTTGATGAGCGTTTACGTGCGAAAGATATGGGAATCGAACTTACTGTTGCTGCTAAGAACCTTCTTGCAGACCGTGGTTACGATCCACTCCTTGGAGCACGTCCACTTCGTCGCACAATTCAACGTGAAATCGAAGATGCACTCTCAGAGCGCATTCTCTTTAGCGAACTCAATGCTGGTGAAATCATCGTTGTAGATGTTGAAGGCGAAGGTGCTGATGCTAAGTTCACATTCAAGGGTGCACCTAAGACTGAAACTCCAGATTCACCTGAAAATCTTGCAGAGGCTCCAACCGTTTAATTAGGTAACGAGTATTTATTTCTGGCCGATTGGGTAATCAACCCATCGGCCAGAAGTGTTTTCAAAGCCTTTTCTACTTGTGATTCGAGAATCCACAATTTCTTTATCTCTTTTTCGGTTAACGAATCATTCTCACGCAATGCCTGAACGATGATTCCGCGGCACTGTCTATCGGTGCCGTTCCATGCTTGTGTGCGCTTTGGTTGATCCGACAATGGGTAATTCAGTGAGCGCCATTTACATGAATTAGCAACGGGGCAGATCTCGCACTTAGGTTTTTGTGCGGTGCACACGAGCGCGCCGAGTTCCATCGTTGCGGCAGCCCACATGTGTGCATTCTTTTTAGGCACTAATTCAGCACGAGCTGCACGTTCTGTCTTATTTGGGGCAGATGTTGGAGATTGAACACCGTCGTAGATGCGTGAGAACAATCGGCGAATATTAATATCTAGAACGAGTGAGCGCTCCTTGAATGCGAATGCCATAACTGCTGCGGCTGTGTAATCACCTATGCCCGGCAATTTGCGTAATTGAATCTCGTTATCTGGCACCTTGTTATTGAAATCAGTTGCAATGGCTTTTGCGCACTCACGTAATCGAAGTGCGCGGCGGGGATAACCAAGTCGACCCCACTCTTTAATGACTTCTGCAGGTGTGGCTTTTGCTAAATCTTTTGGAGTCGGCCAGCGTTTCATCCAGATGTTCCAGATTGGTTCAACGCGAGAAACAGGAGTTTGTTGCAACATTATTTCTGAAACTAAAACGCCCCATGCACTTGTCTTGCGCCACGGAAGATCACGTTTGTTTTTAGCAAACCACTCAGTGATCTCTTTTTCTAGGAGGCTCATTCGCCGTTAATTTTTACCCGACTAAGTGCCTGATCAAGACGTGAAACTTCGACGATTTCCATTCCCGCAATCTTGACATCAGAGCCAGCAGGAACGAGTGCTCGTTTAAATCCAAGACGGAACGCTTCGGCCAATCGGCGTTCTACTCCGCTAACTTTTCTAATTTCACCAGCCAAACCTACTTCTCCGATTGCAACAAGATCGGCGGGAAGAGCTAAACCTTTTGCAGCAGATGCGACAGCTAGTGCAAGTGCAAGGTCAGCAGCGGGTTCTGACATCTTCATTCCGCCAACTGTTGCGGCATAAACATCACGGCCACCAACTTTTACATGTGCACGTAATTCAAGAACAGCAAGAGTCATAGATGTGCGAGCAGAGTCCAAACCACTTGTGACGCGACGTGCATTACCAAAATCATTTTCACGCCCTGCACTGACCAGTGCCTGAATCTCTGCAAGTAATGGTCTGCGACCTTCGAGGGTGACAGTGACACACGTGCCAGGTACTGGTTCGCTGTGACGAGAAGTAAATAGACCAGTTGGATCCATGACACTTTCAATTCCGGTGTCACTTAAATCAAAGCACCCAACTTCATCGCTTGCTCCAAATCGATTCTTAATTGCCCGAATTAAACGCAGACGAGAGTGGCGTTCACCTTCGAATTGAAGAACCACATCGACGATGTGTTCGAGTAAACGTGGACCAGCAATTGAGCCATCTTTAGTGACGTGACCAACTAAGAGCAGCGTGATGTCACGATCTTTACAGATGCGAATAAGTGCACCGGCAACTTCTCGTACCTGCGTGACGCCACCTGGTGCGCCATCGGCCGCAGATGATCCGATTGTTTGAATGCTGTCAATAATTAAAAGTTGTGGTTTAACGGCGTCGATGTGAGAAATAACAGCGCTGAGATCTGTTTCAGATGCCAAGAATAATTCAGGGTCAATTGCTTTAATGCGTTCTGCACGCAGTCGAACTTGTGACGCGGATTCTTCACCGCTTATGTATAGGGCGCGAATTCCAACTTTTGCAGTTTGCGCAGCAACAGATAAGAGAAGAGTCGATTTACCAACACCTGGTTCGCCCGCTAATAAAATTGCCGCACCCGGTACTAGTCCGCCACCCAGAACACGATCTAATTCACTGACTCCAGTTGGTTTCGCACTTGCAGCAGATAGATCTACATCGCCAATAGGTGTTGCCTTATGTGTAACCGCGCCAGGAACAAGTGATAAACGTTTTGGTGCGTTTATTTCTTCGACAGTGCCCCATGCCTGACATTCGCCGCAACGGCCAACCCATTTATTCGCACTCCACCCACATTCGGTGCAGCGAAACGGATCTTTCTCGATCTTTGCCATAGCGCTTAGCCTAGAGGCAAGTACTGACTATTTGCCTGCCGCAACTGTTGCTGGGTGTTGAATAACAAAGAGCGGAAGTGAACGCTTTTGTGCATCTTTAATACCAGCAATGCGCTGATCGCATAATTTTGCTAATACTGCATACGCTTCTTTGCCCATGAGCGCCTGAAGTTCGGTTTTATTTGAAATATAAACCGGTTCTTTTCCAACGTGAGCTTCAGTGTTGCTTGTGCAATACCAATCGAAATCTTCTCCACCATCGCCCCAAGCAAGGCGTTCATACTCTCCGATGACAGTTACTGAAATTTCGCGCTCGCCGAATTCGCGAACTTCGTAAGAACGACGAAGTGGTAATTGCCAACATACATCTGGTTTTGTATCTACAAAGTGGATTTTTTCTTTTTCAGCCAAGTGGTGAAGCACGCAACCAAATGAACCAGTAAATCCATCTGCTTTGTGTCCTTTGCGATTTAAAAAGATACATGCGCCATCAACGGTGCGAGTTTTGCGTTCTTTGTCTTCATCTTTTTCTGAAATCTGTAACTTGCCACCGAATTTCTTTGGCTGTGCTTCATCAAAGAATTGCCACATTTGCGGTGTTAGTTTTTGAGCCGCAACTAAAGTGCGTGCTTCATCTTCTTCATCTGAATACATTGCACCTTCGGTACAGCAGCCATCATTTGGTCGATCCTTAAATACACCTTTGCAACCATCGCCATAAATACAGGTCCAGTTAGAGGTCAACCATGTGAGGTCGCACTTAAAGATTTCTTCTGCATCATTAGGGTCAGTGAATTCAACCCAATCACGTGCAAACCCAGGCTTTATTTCAGACATAGTTGCAGAGCGTACAGGTATCCTTAGCAACATGAGTACCGCAACAAATCCACTTCAACCTTCACAAGTTGGTGTTATCGGTGCTGGTGTTATGGGCGAAGCACTTATAGCCGCCCTCATTAAGTTTGGAATCAAAGCCTCATCAATTTGTGTCAGTGAAAAGCGTGCAGAGCGAGCCGAAGAGCTCATTAATCGCTACGGAATCTGTGTCTGCAATCTTGCAACGAATGTTGGCGGCAGCGATGTGCTGCTTTTGGTTGTAAAACCACAAGATATGGCTTCAGTTCTAGAGGAAATAAAGGGGTCTATTAAGTCTGGTGCACTCGTTATTACATTTGCAGCAGGCAAAAGTACTTCATTTATCTCTTCTCACCTTGGTGCAAATAATCCTGTCATTCGAGTGATGCCAAATACACCTTCATTAGTCGGTGTTGGCATGTCTGGAATGTCTCGCGGTGTTGGAGTGAGTGATTCTGAGGCTGCATTTGTTAGTGCTTTTCTTGGCGCAACGGGCAAAGTTGTCGAAGTAAGCGAAGATTTACAAGACGCCATCACAGCAACTAGTGGCTCTGGCCCCGCCTATTTCTTCGCATTCGCTGAACACATGATCGAAGGTGCGATGGCGCTTGGACTCTCTAAAGATGTTGCGACAACTCTGACTGCACAAACCATGTTGGGGGCTGCAACACTTCTAGATCAATCAGGCAAGAGTGCTACAACTCTTCGTGAAAATGTTACGAGTCCAAATGGGACAACGGCTGCGGCGCTCGCATCTCTTAATGAGTCTGACTTTGCTGGCATCGTTGCAAAGGCTATGAAAGCGGCGCGCGATCGTTCACAGGAACTTGCGTAAAAAATAATCGTGAAACGTTTTGTAGTTGTATTTTTAACGCTGCCACTCATTTTTTCTTCATTGAATGCAAACGCTGCACCCAAAACAATTGTTGTAAAAGAGATGGTTGCAATAAACCTCGCTACTCCCATAACTTCTGATACAAAAATGCTCGCAGTTGGTCCATCGATTGTGCTGCTTAACTCTTCAACCGTTTGGGCTATCGGTGCCGACGGCGCAGAAAAATGGCGCACACCTCTCACTGAGGGAGCAACAAGTATTGCAACTGCGTTAGCAGCCGATGCTGCAGGAAATATATGGATTGCAGGAACTAGCGCAAATGTTCGCGATGTTGGACCAACTGATGTGCCAACTACAGCGCCGATTAATCCTGACAATGTGGTTGTGGATCCAATACTTCCTGTTCGTGCGGATTTAACAGTTGCAACAATCTGGAAAGTTTCAAATACCGGTGTGCTTCTTTCAACTTTTACCTCTGATAATTTAGCTCCGCTGCTTATAAATTCAATTGCTCTCAATGCTAAAGGTTTTACTATCGGAGGAATTAAAGCAACAGAAGGCGGAAATTCAGGAGTGATCATTTCTGGTGATTTAGATGGGAAATTCTCGAAGCCAATTTATCTAGGCATAATTGATACAAGTATTGATTCAGTTATTCGCGCAACCGATTCGACTGTATACGCAATTGGTAACAGCACAGAAAATCTCGCCGGCAGGAAATTAGCCGGATACCGTGATGGAATAATTGCAAAGTATTCAAATACTGGAAAGCTGCTGATGCTTGTGAGAAGTTCTGCATCAAAGGCTAAACGTGAATGGAACTCTTCAACTAACTCTTTATTTTTAGCCGGATCTGTCCAAACGGGTCAAAAATTTGAGAGTGCGCTAACAAAGTTTGCAACAAACATTTCTCCAACATGGACTTTTAGATTCACATCCACTGGTTCAACATTTGCAGCCGTTGGTCCGAGTGGCTCACATTTTGCAGCTTTCGCATCAAAATCTGCGATTAAAGGAGTTTCCAATTGGAAACCGAGCAAACCCACTTCACTATTGCTTACATTTGATCGCACCGGCGCATTGGTCGGAGCAAGGAGTGCCGTTGGCATACCGATAGCTCTCGGCTATTCGAAGGATCTTGGGGTTGTGCTTATGAGTACTAGCCAGACGGCCGTTTCGATTTTTCGACTCACTTAGCGATAACCTAACCCCCTTACCGATACAAAGAGAAAGCGTGACAAATGGGTTCCGTAATCAAGAAGCGACGTAAACGTATGGCGAAGAAGAAGCACAAAAAACTTCTGAAGAAGACTCGCATCCAACGTCGTAACGCGAAGAAGTAACCCAACTCTTATTGCACGTTATGCAACTTTTAGCAGTACTACTTTTCCATTAATTCCGGCTACTGCGTAGCGAACTTTATTTAAAACAATCCATGCACTGCCTGTCGGTTCCGCTGACTGCCAAGAAGTTACCAATGCAATTGCAGATTGTCCCTTAGAAAATTTCGCGTAATCAATGGCACAGAGGCGACCAAAGCAATTAAAAATAAGCGTCTGAGAGTCGCTACTCATTAATTCATTTGGTGTTCCGAAGTTTGAAGTGGATATGGCCGAAACTGCTGATTTAGAAAGCACATTAAGAGTGCGCAGCATCGTCGGATCTGGCATGGATAAAGGTGTTGCCGAGAACCATGAAGCCATAATGCCTTTTGCGCTCTTTGCAATTTCTACGTCGTAACCCACAATTGCCGCATCCGCTTTTGGTGATTCCAATGTTCGATACCGCCAAGCACCCGGATCAATTGCAGTTCGAGTCGCCATCCTAATTTCCCCCGATGTCGCATCGCGGTTTTGATCAATTTCTAATACTGAGTCGTACAAGACGTAAGTCTTATTGCCATCTGCAAGAGCCTTTAAGTGAAATGCAACGTCGCCAGTTGTTCTGAAGTCTGTTTTGCGATCACCATCGATTAATTCGTAATTCCACTCACCACCAAAATATTTAAATGCACCCAGTAAAACGCCTTGAGTTTCATCTCGGTAGAAAACCTGAATTCCTTCATTTGTAATTGCACAGGCATTTGAAACACTCACATTACTAGCTGTCTGTACACGCACTAATTCTTCATAGGATTGCACTTTTTCAGCATTTCCATCGACAATTTCACGAACTATCTTTGTCCCATTAACCGAGGCGTATCTTAAATCATTCTCCGTTTTATCAGCGTAAAACATGTGCAAGGTTTGCTTGGATTTCTTGCCACTAACACACAACGAAATTTGTCCAGAAATATTGCTATCTATCGTTGATTTCTTCCAAGATTTACCATTCCACTTTGCAAGTCGAAGTACAGAAGTTTTTGAATCAACGTAGGCAATAACTGGTTGTCCATTTAATGTGGCTGAAGTTACAGAACGAGCATCTGCTGCAGGATCAATAACTTGTGATTTCCATGCCGCACGAGGCGTTACCGGTTTCGTTGTTACTTCTAGTGAAGTTCCTTTTGCATTTGAAGCGAAAATTTTAAAGGAATAACTTGTTCCATTTTTTAATCCACTAATTATTGCGGGACTATCTGCGACACTCTTCTCTTTTCCATTATTTAGATTCTTGATTATGTATTCACTTACTTGAGTTGTCCGGGAATTTACTGGAGGATCGAAAGTTAAAATCACAGAAGAGTCGGCAATCAACGCTTGAGCATTCAATACTTCACTTGGTATGCCCCCTGCAAGACCTGGTGCAGGTTTATTGCGAAGGTCTTTCATCATTGCAACCAGAATTGGTCCTGGCTCATTAAATACTTCGCCGGCTTCTAGATTAGGTGTCATAACGGCATTAGTGCCCGAATTAGCAAATGTATTTTCATCTAAATGGCTGACAGACGAGCCACCGTCGTAACTAGTTGGCGTGTACATCAAAGGTTTTTCACCACCATTGGCTGCAATCGCTTCCGTGCCTGACCAAACTAATTTGGTAGTTATTGCCGTTCCTAATTCAGTAGAGGGTGATGGTAAATCAGCCAAGCGATTTCCATCTTGTGTTTGCAGGTAAGCATCAAATGGAGTTGGTTGATCAAGTGAACCTACATATTCACCCTTGGCCCGGTCGTATAAATAAGAACTTGATGAAAGAAAACCTAAGCCGTGCGCCAACTCATGAAACATTACAGACTTTAAGTCATACTCGAAACGTGTAGGTTTTCCGAGCCCATCTAAATCCCACTCTGCTTCAGAATTTATCTGAATAATAATTTCAGGATTGTTTGTATCTAAATCTTTTCCAGCCAATGCATTCGCAAGAGCCGATGCATACCAAAGAGTGGAATCTGGTGCACCAACAAACCTTGCGTAGTATCGATCCGGTCGGGCGCTTCCCAATACATCTGCAGTACTTGAGCGACTCCATGTTGCATCGACATTGATTTGAACCTTTGAATCAAAGTTTGCGGCCCACAAATCAATTGCCACCTGCACTTCATTTTTTGCCCAATCAGGAAAATTTTTATAGTTAACAACAAATTTTGATCGCTTCTCTAGATTTGCAGATTGCGTAGCCGGTACTGACAAGACTCCGGATGCTTCGGCCGCATACGTGTGACCCCATACAGTTGACGGAGCGACAAGCGGTGCGGCTTCGGCTTGCGGCGCGTAGAGAAGGGTTGCAAGGAGAATAAGTAAGAGCCCCGTTGCGGTGCGAGTGCCAGTTCTCGTTTGCATATGTGCAAAAGGTATCAGGATGAGATGATTTACCTATGGAAGAGAGCAGTGCAACCAACTTTGATGAACTTTATTCTCGGATGAAGGCCGAACGGCCAATTTCCTTAGATTTTTCAGAAGCACCAAAAAAACCAGAACCAACATTGGATGAAGCTCGTGAAGATTTAGCAAAATCTGTCAGCGAAGTTGCACATGCACTCTTTGCAAAACAATTTGGCCCACTTGTTGGCTCGGTAACTCAAACTACAGTTAATGCAGTCCTAAAAGATCTTGAGAAGAATGCTTATAGATTTAAGGGCGATGTAACCCTTGTTGCCGAAGAATTCATCGACAGAGCACTTAATAAGAAGCGAAAAAAATAGTTGTCACAAACTTTGATAACAGTATTTTCGCGACATGGTTGCCACCTCTGTGATGTTGCGGTTGAAACGCTTGAAAGCATGAAAAAAGAGTTAGATTATGCGATTGAAATTAAATATATAGATGGTAATCCTGAGCTCGAAAAACTATACGGAGAACAAGTACCTGTGACACATATTGATGGTGAGCACCATGATTTCTGGCGCGTTGATCCTGAACGTTTTAGATCTTGCCTTGAAACACATCGTCAGCATCAATAATTTTGTACGCATAACCCTGCTCGGCTAAGAAGCGCTGACGGTTCTGAGCAAAGTCTTGATCAATAGTGTCGCGTGAAACAACTGAATAAAACGTCGCACTGCGACCATCAGATTTAGGACGCAAAATGCGACCTAATCGTTGAGCCTCTTCTTGTCGCGAACCAAAGGCACCCGAAACCTGTATCGCGATAGTTGCATCGGGTAAATCAATAGAAAAATTCGCGACTTTAGAAACAACTAGGCAAGTCACTTCTCCAGTTCTAAATTTATTAAACAAAATTTCGCGTTCTTTTACAGGAGTTTCACCTTTGATCAGCGGTACTCCAAGTGTTTCGGATAACTCATCGAGCTGGTCAATGTATTGGCCAATTACAAGTATTTGTTCACCGGCATGGTGTGCAACTAAGGACTCAACAACATTTCGCTTAGTTCGAGTTGTTGCGCAAAAGCGATAGCGCTCTTCTGGTTCTGCAGTTGCGTAGGAAATTCGCTCCGTTTCGCTGAGATTAACTCGGACTTCTACGCACTGCGCAGGGGCTATATAACCTTGCGATTCAATCTCTTTCCAAGGAACATCAAATCTTTTTGGACCGATCAGTGAAAAAACTTCACCTTCCATTCCATCTTCGCGAACAAGCGTTGCAGTAAGTCCTAAGCGACGACGAGATTGGATATCAGCAGTAAAGCGGAAAATCGGTGCAGGCAACAAGTGCACTTCATCGTAAATAATTAATCCCCAGTCATGAGTATCAAAGAGATCAAGGTGGGCATAAACACCATCTTTTTTCTTTGTCATAACTTGGTAGGTCGCAATTGTTACTGGGCGAATCTCTTTCTTCGCACCAGAGTATTCGCCAATTTCATCTTCATTCAGAGTTGTGCGCTTAAGTAACTCTTCACGCCATTGCCGCGCCGCTATGGTGTTCGTAACAAGAATAAGAGTTGTTGCCTTTGCGTGTGCCATGGCTGCTGCACCGACAATGGTTTTTCCAGCACCGCATGGAAGTACAACCACACCGGAACCACCGTGCCAAAAACCTTCTGCAGCCAACTCTTGATACGGGCGAATCTTCCAATCATCTTGTTTTAACTCAATATCATGTGCTTGGCCATCAACGTATCCTGCAAAGTCTTCTGCTGGCCAACCAAGTCGAAGCAATGATTGTTTAATTTGTCCACGTTGACTTGGATGTACAGCAATTGTGTCGTTATCGATTCGTACACCCAACAGTGGTGCAATCTTTTTAGCACGAATAACTTCTTCGAGTACTGCGGTATCTGTGGTGACCAGAATAAGTCCATGAATTGGATCTGCTTCAAGACGCAGACGGCCGTATCGCGACATTGTTTCTGCAACATCAACAAGAATTGAGTGCGGCACTGCATAACGTGAATATTTAATAAGAGTATCGATAACCATTTCGGCATCATGTCCTGCAGCACGTGCATTCCATAGGCCAAGATTTGTTAGGCGATACGTATGAATATGTTCGGGTGATCGTTCTAATTCTGCAAAGGGTGCAATTGCACGGCGACATTCAGTTGACATCGCATGGTCAATATCTAAAAGCAGTGTTTTATCGCTCTGAACAATCAATGGTCCATCAGTCATTGAGTAAATCCTTAATAAATTCATGCAAGAACGCGCTTCGCTCTTCAAGTGCTTTGATGCTGATCCATTCATTGGTGGCGTGTGCACCGGAACCAACTGCGCCAAGACCATCAAGAACTTTTGCACCAGCGGCTGCGGCAAAGTTTCCATCACTGGCTCCACCAACGGATGCATGACCAAGTGGTGGCATGCCGATGCGTGCAGCAACTTTTTCTGCGCGTTCGTAGAGTTCCATGGTTGCAGTTGTTTCAAGCGGTGGACGATTTAATCCACCAGTAACTTCGATTCGCGCTTCTGGATGTAATGGAACAAGTCCACGGATTGCTGCATCCACTCGATTAATTTCATCTGTTGAATATGACCGCGCATCAATATCTAGCACTGCGTAATCAGGAACTGTATTTGTGGAATTGCCTGCCTTTACAAGTGTTGGGACAACTGTTGTCTGCTTCTCTTTATTTTCTAAGAAAGCTAGCGCAGTAATAATGTGTGCGATTTCAACTGTTGCGTTGATTCCCTTTTCTGGTTCAAGACCTGCATGTGCCGCGCGACCATGCACATGTACTTGATACATCGCTGTGCCTTTACGGCCTGTTTTAACTTTGCCATCAATTGCTGCTTCAAGAACTAAAACAGCCTTTGCTTTTGATGCTAAATCTTGAATTAATTTACGAGATGCGTGGCTTCCGGTCTCTTCATCTGTTGTTCCAATAAGAGCAACAGATCCGCTGATTCCCTTTAGTGCAAAGAGTGCTTGAACGAATCCGGCTTTCATGTCATATGTACCAGGCCCACGAAGTACATCGCCTTCGATTTGCCACAACGGAGTGAATGAACCAATTGGCCACACAGTGTCGAGGTGCGCAAGTAAAACTACATCTGGTTGCGCAGCGCCCCACCAAAAAACAGGCCGACCTTCTATTTGCCGAATCTCTGCCGGTGTTCCAAGTACGCGAGTTGCAATATCACTTGCTAGTCGAACAACGTCGTTGCATGCATTTAGATCTTCAGTAGGAGATTCACACTTCACTAATGCTTCAAGGGCAGCCAACATAGGGTTAAGTCTGCCGTATTCGCCTTGCTTCTCGCTTGTCATAGCGGTGCAACCCCCGTAATACGCGGAATTCTAAAAGTCTGCATCTCGCCTGTGCCGTGGTCACGAGCAATGAGCGAACCAGCAGAGATTTTGAGTGGATCAATGATTCGATGCGAAACAGCGCCATTGTTATCTGCATAACCAATTGAGAGCGAACGTTGTTCCTGAATGTATTTGAGCAAAACATCTAAAGTTTCATTTGCAGTTGTGCGAGGTAATGCACCCAGAGCGTTGTTTGCAATATTTCGAAGCGTGCTCTGTTTATGACTAGATTTTTCACCGACTCGGATTGTACGAATAGCAGCAGTTAGCGCAGCGTCTGTTGGAACTTCTAGTTCACCAATAATTCGAGGTGGTCGTGGCTTGGATTGTGCTCTAGAAGATCGTGGCCCTGTAAGCAGCATTCCATTAGTGGATTCTGCAGCTGGAAGATAACCGGCATTGCGCAATACATTCATAACATCGTGTGCATCCATGTCACAAATCATTACTTCTGGTGCAATTCTGCGCAGAGACAAAATTTCTAAACGCTTATCACTAATTATTTGAGTGATGAGCGCGGGATCTTCGCAACGGATAAATGATGAAGTATTTCCAACGCGTAAACGTCCGTGCTTCTTGGCCACATCTGCAATTAGATATTCAAGCGGTTGCGGGATTGGAGTCTTAGAAGTCTTGCGCAGGAAGGAAATAATCTCATCGCCAGTTTTGCCGTGATCTAATCCACGACGAATTGTTGTGTCATTAAACCTATATACAGTTGCACCACCACGACTTTCGATATCAGCAATGATTGCAAGTACTGCTGCTACATCGTGGACAAGGGGTCCTGGCGCAATTGCAGTGTTATCACTTTGAATCAAGATGTGATCAACTGGTTGTGGTAAATCTGCATCAATAATCTCGAGATCTGCACCGCTTAAGAATTCCTGACCGTACTTGGAAATTACACCTTGTCCGGTTATGCCCAGCCACTCTGCTTCACGAAGAGTCCAGTGAACCATTTCTTCTTGCAATCCTGGATTTCGTTTTGAAGGTGCACACCATTTAACTCGTTTAGTAAAGCTCTCTAACTCTGGCGCGACATCTTTATTCTCAGCTAAGAGTTTCAAAACTAATGCACGTGTACTTGCCGCATTAACTCGATCTAGTTCTGGTCCTAGTGCTGCAGTATTTTTTGATTCTGCACGCCCAACTAGACCACTTACTCGAGAGGTAATTAACCATGGTGCAGCAAGTGCTTGCCAGCGCACAGAAGCACTCTGTGTAAGCCAGATATCAAAGTTATTTGTTGGCAGGATCTTGTCGTCAGCATCAATAGTGACTAATCCTGCAAGGTAAACAAGTTCTGCAATAAATGCTGCGCAGTTTTCATCAATACCCATATGTGTTGCAATAATTTTCAAATCGCGAACACCTAGACCACCTGCACGAAGAGCATCTGCTGGTTCTTGTGCCCAGTATTCGAGAATTTCATCCGCCCAACGCAAGACTGTTGCAACGTTTGCAATTGCAGCAAGCTGAACATTTCGAGCATCGCGTTTACTGCCCTTAATTTCAGGCGGTACCACTGAGCGATCTTTGTGAACTTTTCCACCACGCAAGTAAATTCCAACTTCGCGAGGAAGAATCACAGTTCGTTGATCAAGTGGAACCATAAAGTTTTCTTCTAATAACCATGCGACACCGGCACCAGGATTTTTAATATCTCCAATGCTTCCACGGGGTGGTCCCCAAATAAGTCTTTCGAGTACTTTCGTGGCAGCAGCGGGTGCATCATCTAGTTTTTTCAAATTTATCTTTGCCATCGAAGCAGGACCAAGTCCGGCAATTTCATTACCTAATACTTCTCGCACAGAGTTAGGCAATCGCATTCCGTCGTCAGATGGATAGATAAGTCCGCGGGCAATTAATTCAGAGATTACTTCTGTGGCAGCTTTTTCTGTTACAGCAACAATTTGTTTTTCGCTAAATGGTTCGTTAATTACCGCACATGCTTCGAGGATTTGAAATTGCCATTGATTAAGTGCGTCAATTGCGCGAGCAAGACTTGGTGCACTACATGCACGAACTGCAAGAGATGCAATATCTGATGGAACTGGCGAGATGAGATCGGCCCTCAAAGTGAAGAGTTCTAAAAGGGCAGCGTCATCTACAGAACGCAGGTAATCAGTAAATGAACGCATTTGCATAACTTGCCTACATTACAGGGGTTTAGTTCGTGCTGTGAAATCGAGTTAGCGTGAACGCCTACGAGGTGCCAACCAGATTCCTGCAGCAGCAAGTCTTGAAACTGTCGGACCGATTATTTTGATAATGAAGCGGGCGCGCCGAAAGTCATGAATAGGCCATCCTTCAGCAAGTGCGCGCAAACTGAGAATCGCATCAGGGTTGATTGCAGAAGGATGTCCAACGGCTTCGAGTAATGGAAAGTCATTATGGCTATCGGAGTATGCATAACACTTCGCAAGATCGAAATCTTTTTCTTTGGCAAGCGTTGAAATTGCAACAGCCTTTTCTTTTCCGTGCAATAAATTTCCCAACATGTGACCGGTGTATTTTCCATCGCGAACTTCTGCTTTGCTTCCGAGGGCACCTGTAAAACCTAAATTCTTTGCAATTAAAATTGCCATATCTTCTGGTGCAGCAGTAACTAGCCACACTTCTTCGCCTGCATTCAAATGCCTTTGCGCAATGTTAATCGTTCCTTGCCAGCAAGCAGGAGAAACGAATTCATCATAAATTTGTTGGGCGATTGTTTGAATTTCTGCAACATCGTGCCCGCCGATAAATTCAGTAGCCGCATTTTGAAACCGTTTGATTTCATCTTGTTTTTCTTTGCCTGTTAAACGAAAACGTAAATTGGCAAAAGCAAAACGAGAAAGATCTGTCTTGGTGAAGTACCCACGTTTGTACATTCCTTTTCCGAGAAAGAAGAGGGTAGAACCGCGAATAAGCGTGTTATCTACATCGAAAAAGGCAATCCGATTAGGTGTGAGCGCCATGTCACAACCCTAGCGAGAAGAGAAGGATTATGACGCTTTATGCTTAGTGAATGAGTTCGACGGTACATGTGGTCAGACATGGCGAGGTACATAACCCACAGAAAATTCTTTATGGCCGCCAACCTGGTTGGACACTTTCAGAGCGCGGTCACAAGATGGCAGCAACCCTAGGTGATTGGTCGAAGAGTATTGACCTAGGTGCGTTACATGTTTCGCCTTTGCAGCGAGCACAAGAAACAGCTGCACCAATTGCCGCAGCGCATAATATAAAAATAACTACTGATGAAAGATTAATAGAAGCAGCAAATGTCTTTGAAGGAAAGCCTTTTGGAATTGGTGACGGCGTTTTAAAACATCCAACAGCCTGGAAACACTTATGGAATCCATGGAAACCTTCGTGGGGTGAACCATATGATGAACAAATAAATCGAATGCTTGCAGCAGTCTTTGCGGCACGCGATGCGGCTAAAGGTAAAGATGCAATCGTTGTTTCACATCAATTACCAATTTGGATTCTTCGCAGTGCAATCGAAGGTCGTCGACTTTTACACGATCCACGCAAACGTGAATGCTCACTTGCGAGCGTAACAAGCGTTCATTTTGATGACGATGGAATGATTAGCGGCACAAGTTATTCAGAACCCGCTGCTCATTTACTTCCACCAAAGAAATGAAAATTAGAAACCTAAT
>WLNM01000014.1 GCA_009699825.1 Actinomycetota bacterium | reverse complement strand
TTACCCTCATCCACGTTTAATGCCAGATTTTTGGCAGTTCCCAACTGTGTCAATGGGTATCGGTCCAATCAATGCAATTTATCAAGCACGCTTTAATCGTTATTTACAAAACCGCGGAATCAAAGACACATCAGATCAACGCGTGTGGGCTTTCCTTGGCGATGGCGAAGTAGATGAAGTAGATACTCTCGGCGCAATCGGACTCGCAACTCGTGAGAATTTAGATAACCTCACATTTGTTGTTAACTGTAATTTGCAGCGTCTTGATGGTCCTGTGCGCGGCAATGGAAAGATTATTCAAGAACTCGAATCAATCTTCGGTGGCGCTGGATGGAACGTTATTAAAGTTGTGTGGGGTCGCGGTTGGGATCCACTTCTTGCACAAGATCGTGAAGGCGCACTCGTAAATCTTATGAACACCACACTCGATGGTGATTATCAGACATTTAAAGCTGAAAACGGCGCGTTCGTGCGCGAGCATTACTTTGGACGCGACCCACGTACTGCAGCAATGGTTGCTTCATGGAGTGATGATCAAATTTGGGCACTTCAACGTGGTGGACATGATTACCGTAAATTATTTGCTGCCTACTCTGCTGCGACGCAAAATAATGGTCGGCCAACAGTCATTCTTGCTAAAACTATTAAGGGTTGGACACTTGGTTCGCACTTCGAAGGTCGCAACTCAACGCACCAAATGAAGAAGATGACGAAAGAAGACCTTCTTCAATTCCGTGATCGTCTCCAGATTCCACTCACTGATGACAAACTCGATCCGTATTTACCTTCTTATTACAAACCACCTGCAGATTCACCAGAAATTAAGTACCTTGCAGAGCGGCGTCAGGCGCTAGGTGGATCGATTCCACGTCGTCGCAGTGTCTCTAAACCACTAGAGCAACCAAAAGATTCGGCCTACGAATCTGTTAAGCGCGGTTCTGGAAATCAAGAAATTGCCACAACGATGGCATTTGTCCGCTTATTAAAAGATTTGATTAAAGATCCTGGACTAGGTTCACGATTTGTGCCAATTATTCCTGACGAAGCGCGCACATTCGGTTTGGATTCGCTCTTCCCAACTCTGAAGATTTATTCACCAAATGGACAGAAATACATGTCCGTAGACCGCGAATTAATGCTTTCGTATAAGGAATCAACACAGGGCGTAATTCTTCACGAAGGTATCAACGAAGCAGGCTCTGTCGCTTCCTTTACTGCAGTTGGCTCTTCTTATTCAACACATGATGTTCCAATGATTCCTATTTATATCTTCTACTCAATGTTTGGTTTCCAGCGCACAGGAGATGCTTTCTGGGCAGCAGCAGATCAACTTGTTCGTGGTTTTGTTGTTGGCGCAACAGCGGGACGCACAACTCTTAATGGCGAAGGTTTGCAACACGAAGATGGACATTCGCATCTGCTTGCAGCCACTAACCCTGCAGTTGTTTCATACGACCCTGCATTTGCATACGAGGTTGGCCACATTGTTAAAGATGGTCTGCGCCGCATGTATGGACCGGACTCAGAAAATATCTTCTATTACATGACTGTTTATAACGAGCCATACGTACAACCTGCAGAACCTGAAAACTTAGATGTTGATGGTCTGTTGCGAGGTATCTATTTATATGCGCCCGCAACAATTAAAAGTAAGAAGAATGTACAGATTTTGGCATCAGGTGTTGGCGTTAACTGGGCACTGAAAGCGCAGAAGTTACTGGCTGAAGATTTCGATGTTGCTGCATCTGTGTGGTCTGTAACTTCTTGGAATGAACTTCGCCGTGATGGATTGGCAGTAGATCGTCACAACCTGCTAAACCCAGAAGATCAGCGCACTGCTTACATCACCCGCAAACTCGATGGTGCAAAGGGCCCAATCGTTGCAGTGTCAGACTTTATGCGCGCAGTACAAGATCAAGTCGCTCCATGGGTTACTCAATCATTTACAACTCTTGGTACAGATGGATTTGGTCTATCAGATACTCGTGGTGCACTTCGTCGTCACTTCAAAGTTGATGCAGAGTCAATTGTTATTGCGACTCTTCAACAATTAGTAGCACAAGGCGAAATTAAGCCAAAGCTTGTTCAAGAGGCTATTGATAAGTATCAGATCAACGATGTGCGGGCAGCCGATGCAGGAAACACTGAAGGTTCTGGCTGAAAATTAGAATAACGCGTTAGCTAAATCGCTACGCGCTTTAATTAAACGTGCGTCTGCTGGATCTACTAAAGCAAAGAGTGCGAGCAAGTGATCTTTTGCGCGCTTTTTATCTTCATCTGAGCAATTTCGAACGCAATGCAAAAGGCGATCAAATGCTGGCTGCACGTCTCCATTAATTATTTCCATATCTGCGCATGCCATGGCTGCTAATAGATTGAGTGGATCGCCTTGTGCCGCACTCTTTGTAGTATCTAGATTTAATCCTTGGGTGCGAATAAATAACTCTGTCTGCGCCAAACCTAACTTGGCAAAGGAATCATTTGGTTTGCGTGCGAGCAATTTTTTATACGCAGCTTGGGCAGTTGCGAAGTCACCTGTTTCCAGTGCCGACAGCGCTTCTTCCTCTTCAGGCTCTATGACCTCAGCCGGTGGTGCGCCTACTCCTTGTTGGGCAGATAATTCAAGAACTTTGTTAATTACCAGTGCAATCTGTTCTTTTGCATATGCCTGTTCAAATAGTGGAACTAACTGAGCGGAAACGAATGCAACTGCATACGGAACGCTTTTTGTTTGGAGAGCCTGTGCGACTTGAGGCTGTTCGTCAATGTTTACATTGCCAAGACGCCACGTTCCATTATTTTCTGACTCTAATTCGCCAAGAATTTCTAGTGTTGCAATAGATTCAGCACTTCGTGGTGACCAGCATAAAATTATCGCCGGTTTCGTTGCTGAATAATCTAGAAAATCAGTAGTTAGATTTTGTGCAGTAACAGTAATTCCCGCAAGCTCCGATGGAACTTGTGGCGCAGGTTTTCCAAGGGATGAAAGATCTACCGCACGCCCAATGTTTGGTGGAAGAGTCATGTGGTGATTCTGCCAGAGTCACTTCTAAATGGAAGAATCTCGGAAATATATGACCTAGTTGCATTATCAAGACCGACATCATTGCCAGCTTTTTCGCTTAAGTTCCAACGATGTTCCAAAATTTCGTGAAACATTTGCGCGGATTCAACGCGTCCCACTAACTCTTGTGGCACATGTGCAAGCGTTGGTCTAAATATTTCATTGAGCCACTTTAAGGCACTTTGATTTACTGGCGGCCTTGGTTCTTCCATGCGAGATCTATATCGATCAAAAGATGCAAGCAAACGTTTTGCTTGCAGTTCTTCTGTTTCAAGTCCAGTTAGCTCCAATAAACGCGCTTGGTGATACCCAGCTGCAACGAGTTTCGGTTGGAAAATTAAAGTCTTGTTTTCTCCATCGAGTGATACTGAAACTTCTTCAACAGTAAATCCGAGATCGTGTAATGCGCGCATGGCACGTTCGACAGCGTGACGATCATTGGGATCTAATTTTTGTGGTTCTTGCAATGCAGTCCACAATCGGCGATAACGCTTAATAACAGTCTCACTTGCTCGTATCGGATCAATTTCTGGATAGAGCACGCCGGAGAGCGCGAGATCTTCTAATTCTGCTGCAACGTTGAAATGTGCGATTTCTAGATCATGTTCGCGTTGTCCATCGCTCAAAGTTTTCTGAAACTCACTCGTTTCGGCATCAACAAGATATGCGGCAAAGCCTTCGGCATCGCGTCTAAAGAGCGTATTTGAAAGCGAACAATCTCCCCACCAAAAACCTAATAAATGCAATCGAACTAATAAGAGGGCTAAGGCATTTGTCATTGTTGTTACATCATGTGCGCTGACATTGCCCGATAACAAAATTCGATATGGCAGCGAGAATGGCAAGAAACGTGTGGCAAGTGCGCACGGTAGTTCTTCCCCATTGCCATCGGTACGACCCTCGACAACTGCAATTGGATCCACACTGGGTGCACCTAATTGTTTTAGTTGGCGTAAAATCTTGTATTCACGATTAGCAAATTCTGCAACAGTTTCTTTGATTGCATAAACCTCTGCATCTGGATCATCGCTTGCCCGAACTAATCGAACAACGTGGCGAGAAATACCGCGCTTTTCTGCAAGTAGCGGATCTTCAGGCCAATTTTCCAAACTCATCTGCCATGGCAACCCTGTTACTGCGGCTATTTCTTCGCCAAGTCCAGTAATACGAAGTGCCATGTTTGTATTCTCTCACAGAGCGCCCTATCGGCGAACGAGTGCTTTAGAATGTAGACATGGCACTCACAAAGAGAATTTTAAAACCTCGCAAGAAAAAAGAAGTTGTTTCACATAATTACGGCGTTATGGGCGCACCAATAAATCGCTCACATCCCTTTTATTTTGGTTTGATTGCAACTCTTGGAGGATTGTGCGCAATTATCTTGATGAGAGCGCTCGGCAGCGTCAGTCAAGTATTCGTACTTATTCTCATTGCGCTATTTCTGGCAACAGGTCTGAACCCTGCAGTCGAAGCAGTTAGATCTCGTGGAGTCTCTCGAATTAGTGCTGTAGCAATTATTTTTGTCGGAGTCATAGCATTTGTAATCTTTTTTGCGTGGGTTGTTGTACCACCTGTTGTTTCACAAGGCTCTCAACTTATTAATAACTTGCCATCATTGCTGCAAGATCTAAAAGCCAATGCCACAATAAATCGCTTAAATGATCAATTTGGATTGATCGATACATTGCAAGCAAAGCTTAAAGAATTCACTTCAAACGGAACTCTGCTCGTCTCTACCTTTGGCGGTGTAATAGGCGTTGGTAAATCCGTTATTTCTGGCACATTCTCTGCTCTCACAATTCTTGTACTGACTCTTTATTTCATTACTTCGCTTCCACAAATGGTCGAACTTGGAGTTCGCTTAGCTCCTGCTAGTCGTCGTGACCGCGTTGCTAAACTCACAAATGCAATCATTGCTCGCGTTGGTTCATTCGTTGGTGCTCAAATTGTTATTGCATTTATGGGTGCAATTTTTGTTTTGATCCTTGGCACAATCATTGGGCTTCCATCGCCTGTTGCAATTGCAATGGTCGTGTTGGTATGTGCACTAGTTCCTTTAATTGGTCATTTCTTGGGCTGTGGAATTGTCACAATTATTGCCCTGACAGTTTCGATCCCTGCCGGAGTCATCGCATTTGTTGCCTATGTCGTGTATGTACAGATTGAAAATTATGTCGTTACACCACGAATAATGAAGCGGACCCTTGAAGTTCCAGGCGCCGTAACAATCGTTGCAGCCCTAATTGGTTCGTCACTGCTGGGATTAATTGGTGGATTACTTGCAGTCCCGGTTGCTGCAGCAATTATCTTGATTTTGGATGAAGTTGTTTATCCACGGGCGGATAATTCTTAATCACTAGTTAGGCAACAAATTTGCTCCAGTTTTGTGAGCGAGTAATTTCGCCGTTTTTTTCTACTATCAGTACGGAGCCATTTAATTTTTCGATTAGCTCTATTGCCTGTTGTGGTTCGTAATAAAATGCAATCTTTGTAAGCACTTCAGCATTAGCGCCAGTTTTTGCAACCACCGATGCAGTTGCAATATTTACACTTGAAGATTTTCCAGTTGCCGTTGAAATGAGATGGTGATTGTGATCTCCGAAGGTATTTTTCATGGAGCTAGAAGTTGCGACTGCTCCCTCATTAATCTGTATTTTTTCAAATTCAGTTCCTGGATTAAATGGGTCTTCAATCCCTATTTTCCAGGAGTTACCATCGATTGATTCACCATGTGCAACAACATCACCAGATGCAGAGACAAGTGCGCCTTCTGCGCCACTCTCCATCAAAAATTGAGAGAGTAAATCTGCTGCCAAACCTTTTCCTATTCCGCCAGAATCTAGTGTGGTTCCTTTCGGCAATTTAACGATTCCATGTTCAATTTCAATATCCTTTAAATTTCCTGGCCATGTGGCAGATGCGGGAATTGAGGTTTTTTTGCCACTTCCGGTTTTACTTTCGTCATAACCAATTTCAATCAGCAATGGAAGGATTGTTGGATCATAGATTCCGTCAGTTTTCACATGTGATTCAATCATCAACTTGATTAGCAGGCATGTTTGATCTGAAACTAAAACTGGTTTTCCTTCTGCTGCATTTAAACGAGAAATATCGCTGTCAGATTCGAAGCGACTCCAAAGGTTTTCTAATGTAGATATGTAATCTTGGGCACTTGAGATTAGTTCAAGTTTTTGTCCAACCACTGTAACTTCAAACAATCCACCCATTGCAGCAAACTTGGTTACAGCATGCTTATTCATATTAAAAGTTAGTCGTCGTCTTCATTCTCGTGCTCATTCTCGTGCTCATTCTCGTGCTCATTCTCGTGCTCGCCATGGCGGTCATCGTCGTTACCTTCTCTATTTCCAGAACTAGAACTTGATCCACTTCCACCGCTTGAACCTGATCCACCTGAGGTTGCATTGCTTCCCCAATTACCCGTCGATGTTGAAGCACCGGTACCAGCATAAGCACCAGATCCACCAGTGAGAGCATCAACTGGAGCTGTCATTTCTGTTGGTAGCGAAATTGGAGTCAAAGTTTGTTTGGGGGCTTTTGGTGCTAATAGTTTGATTTGCTTAGTCGAAGAATTATTTGAATTGGAAATTACTTTGGCTACTGGCTGCTCACTAACAACTGAAGCGGGTTCTGAAAAACTATCTTCCTTTGCAACAGTTGCTAGAGAATTATCAATTTTACCTTCAGGTGCGCCATCAAATAGTGAAATTGTTACGCCACCAAAAAATGCCGCAACACCTTGCACTGCGATGGCAGTTGCAGCCATTGAACCAAGGAGTGTTCCGGCGCCTTTTAGGATTTTTCGAATATGCATTTATTGAGTGTAACGCAGAAGCATTTCAAAGTCTAAGTTTTTTTGAAACAGATTCGAGAGCCAGTCCTAAAACTAGAACTCTTCTGGTAAAGGTAAGCGTTCTGGCGCAATTAATTTTGTTATTCCTGTGAGAACTCTGTGAACTGCAGGTTCTCCAACCCATAGGTGCTTGGCATCCTCAACAGGAATTATTGAAATTTGTTTCAACGGTGCGAATCTTTTAACTGCGGCGTCAGGTTTTAGATAATCATCAAATTCTGGAACAAATGCAATCACAGGGCGACCATCTATACTCCACCATTGCAGTTCTTCATCAGTTGTAAATCGAAGCGGAGGGCTTAAAAGAATCAAGCCTTGATGTCTTTTATCTCGAGCAAATTTGAGTGCAAGATCTGTGCCGAAAGACCAACCGACAATCCATAGATTTTCTAACTTCAATTCATCGAAGCAGTAATTAATCATCGCTTCGACATCGAAACGCTCAGATTGAGCATTATCAAAGTAACCTGTACTTGTTCCCGCTTCACTCGTTGTGCCTCGAGTATTAAAGCGAACGACATTGATTCCAGCCATCGCTGGCAATCTATTTGCAGCTTTCTTATACACGTGGCTATCCATCATGCCGCCTGCAGTTGGCAAAGGATGCACCATCAAAATAGAACCTGTTGATTTATCTAGAGTCCGTGCAACTTCGCCGACCAGATCAATGCCATCTTCGGTCCGCACAATAAAAGGGGTACGCGTAGCCGGCAAAATAGTGCTTGGGCGTATTAATTCTGGCATGTCAGCAATCTTATATAGCAACCACATTATCTGACGACTACTCTTTGCACATGGCTACACGTATAAAAACATTTGACTCACATTACCCAGTAACTGGCGATGTCATTGGCACCTTTCCTATTCATACAGATGCTGAAGTTCGAGTGGCAGTTGATCAAGCTCGTATCGCATCAGATCAATGGGTTGCTCTGGGTTTTCGTGGGCGGAGGAAAGTTTTGTTGGCGTGGAGCAAATTGTTAATGGAGCGCGTAGAAGAGTGCACTGCACTTATTTCAATGGAAACAGGAAAGCCTGTAAGTGATGCAAAACTTGAAGCATCACTTGCTGCAGGACACCTTGCGTGGGCTGCTCGTCATGCGCAGGAAGTAATGCGCACATCGCATCGCTCCCCTGGCGCTGTGATGGCAAATATGTCTGCGACAGTTGAACGTTCACCAGTTGGAGTTGTTGGCGTTATCGGTCCATGGAACTATCCAATTTTTACACCAATGGGATCAATTGCTTACGCACTTGCTGCAGGAAATACAGTTGTATTTAAACCGAGTGAATTTACTCCAGGAGTTGGAGTTTGGTTGGCTCGTACTTTTGAAGAAGTAGCACCATTTTCAAATATTTTTCTATGTGTTACAGGCCTTGGCGATACTGGTCGAGCACTCTGTGAAGCTGATGTGGATAAATTGGCATTTACTGGTTCAACAAAGACTGCAAAGGTTGTTGCTGCAACGTGTGCAAAAACTATGACACCTGTTGTACTCGAATGTGGCGGAAAAGATCCTGTGATCATCGCTCAAGACGCAGACATAAAGCGCGCGGCGGAAAACACAATTTGGTCATCAATGTCCAATGGCGGACAGACTTGTATTGGCGCCGAGCGCGTATATGTAGTCGAAGACGTTGCAGATCAATTTATTGCAGCGATGCTAGATGCTGTAAAAGATATTAAACCGGGCGAACCAGGTGTTGGAAATTATGGTCCTGCAACAATGCCAAAACAATTAGACATCATTGAATCGCATATCAAAGATGCTCTCAAACGCGGAGGCCGCGCAATTTATGGTGGTGCAAAATCGGTCAAAGGTCCTTACGTCGAACCAGTTATTTTGGTTGATGTTCCCGAGGATTCAAGTGCAATGCAGGATGAAACTTTTGGCCCAACAATTGTCATTAATCGTGTAAAGAGCGTGGATGAAGCAATCTTTCTTTCTAACGCATCTAGATATGGACTTGGTGCATCAGTCTGGTCAAAACGTCAAGGAAAAAGAATTGCTGCACAACTTCAGTGTGGAATGGTCGCTATTAATTCAACAATTTCATTTGCTGCAGTGGCATCGGTGCCATTTGGTGGCGTGAAAGATAGTGGCTATGGTCGCATTCATGGTCCTGAAGGAATTCTAGAATTTACCTATGCACGTACCGTTGTCCGTGCACGCTTTCAATTGCCAGTAGCATTTACAAGTTTTAAGCGAACAGCTGGCAATGATAAATTAATTATTAATTTAACTAAGTGGTTAAACGGTCGATTCGGTTAACTAATATCTAGGTGCATTTCTAGTTCGCTCTGTACGTGGTTTTCTATTTCCACGTTTTGCCCAACAGGCGTTGTGCCAATGGCGTCGGCCTTCTTCATCGCCATCTAGCCATGCAACTGTGTGTGGTGTTGCCATTGGAATCATTTGATCACATCCAGGACATCGGTATGGTTTATTAGATGTTGAACCCGTAATTTTACGAACAACATATAAACCTTCTGCATGTTCTTCAAAAACTTGATTAGAAGTTGCGATGTCACGATCTTCGCTCTTGGGCCGCTTATTTTTGGGATAATTCTTACGCGGGCTCATGTACTTATTTTCTCGCACTTTCTCCCTAATTGTGGCAAGGTAGCCATATGAACGTCATTGAAGTTCAGGGATTGCACAAATCTTATGCTGATACAAAGGCTGTAGATGGGATAGATCTCACTATTGCCCACGGCGAAATATTTGCTCTCCTCGGTCCAAATGGCGCCGGCAAGACCACAACGGTGGAAATACTTGAAGGGTTTCGAAAAGCTGATTCGGGTTCAATTTCTGTTCTTGGATTTGATCCATCCAGCCGTGGAGTTCAATCACGTGTGTGGCGTAATCGAATTGGAATTGTTTTGCAATCAACTGCTGATGCAGGAGATCTCACAGTAGTCGAGACGCTCTCGCACTTTGCAAAATATTATTCTGCTGCGCGCGATGTAGACGAAGTTATTGCCTCTGTTGGTTTAGATGAAAAACGCAGTGCACTTATTCGCACATTATCTGGCGGTCAACGCAGGCGATTAGATGTTGGACTTGGAATTATTGGCTCACCAGAACTCTTATTTCTTGATGAACCAACCACTGGTTTTGATCCAGAGGCCCGTCGTGCATTTTGGTCACTTATTGAAAGCTTGCGCAAAGGTGGCACAACCATTTTGCTCACTACGCACTATCTTGATGAAGCCGAAGCACTTGCAGATCGGGTTGCAGTTATTGCACGTGGAAAGATTCTTGAAGTTTCAACACCGGCTCAATTAGGTGGGCGTGCATCGGCAAAGGCGCGCGTTCAATGGAAAGCTGGTGGGGTAATTCAGGAAGAAATGACCGATAACCCAACAGAAGTTGTTAGAAAACTAGCCGCGCAATTTCCAGGTGAAGTTCCAGAGTTACAGGTACTTCGTCCTTCTCTCGAAGATATTTATCTCTCCATGATCGGAGAGAAATAATGAGTGCTCAGAAATCTCTACCTACGACAATTGCACTTGGTGTGGCTCGTGGTGGATTAGAAATCCGCCAATTTATGCGTCAGCGAGAATCTGTTGTATTCACATTGGCATTTCCAATCATCTTATTAGCAATTTTTGGTTCAGTTTTTAAAACTACGTTGGCAGAAGGGGTTACTTTCAGCCAATATTTTGTGGCCGGAATGATCGCATCTGGACTTGTTAATACGGGATTCCAGCAATTAGCAATTATTATTCCGATGGAGCGCGAATTCGGTTCTCTCAAGCGTTTGCGTGGAACGCCAATGCATGTTGCTAGTTACTTTATTGGAAAATCCATCTTGGTATTTGTCAGTATGGCGCTTCAGGTTCTCTTACTCCTTGCTGCAGGCATGATCTTCTTCGGAGTGCAGTTACCTACTGATCCTTATAAGTGGTTCACATTTACTTGGCTGATTGTTTTAGGAAGTGCGGCATCAACTGCACTTGGTATTGCATTTGCAGCCGTTCCAAAGAGCGGCAGAGGTGCATCGGCAGTTGTTTCACCAGTTGTAATAGTCCTGCAATTCTTTAGTGGAGTTTTCTTCGTATTTACAGATTTGCCGGGTTGGATGCAACAAGTTGCAGCAATATTCCCACTTAAGTGGATGACACAAGGTATGCGTTCAGTATTTCTACCCGACTCATTTGCAATTCGTGAAGTAGCAGGTACGTGGGAAACCGAAAGAACCTTAATTATTTTGCTCATTTGGTTAATTGCAGGTATTTTTCTGGCAATTAGAACGTTCAAATGGAGCAGAGATTGAAAAAATTGTTAGCAGGTTTTTTGATATCAATTCTGACTCTTTCAATTACTTCTGCAGTTGCAGCCTCACCATCTGCCAAGCCAACTCCAAAAGTATCGACCAAAGAAACTAAAAAACCCGTTGTTAAGAAAAAGGCTACAAAGAAGCCTGTCGTGAAGAAAAAGGCAAAAAAGAAACCGGCTGTAAAGAAAAAGGTTGTGAAAAAGAAGAAGAAGAGTAAAGGGAAAAAACTGCCTCGCTTACAACCAGTGAACTGTTTTAAAAAATCATGGCCTTCAGAGTTTACTCAAAATGGTGAAGTTTTTGCGAAGATTCCAATACGAGATGAATTGAAATGTGAGGCTTCAGATAATTACAAACCAGCAAAGGCTTTCTTGCGTGCAGATTTGAAAAAATGTGATGAGTTTGCATGTGGAAACGTTACTGTCGCATCTGAAGCTGGATGTACTTGGTGGGAAGTTAACTCTACTTTTGAACGAATTGATTTAACGACTGGAAAAATTGACGCAACCCTTGGATCTCTTCGCACGATTTCTCGAGGCACAAAGACCAAAGAAATTCAGACCATCATGTTAATTAGTCAAATTAAACATAAGGATGCTGACGGAAAAATACTTAAGAACATTAAGGCAAGTGGAATTGAAGTAAGTTGCCACCATGATGCGGTGCCAGATTTAACTATTCGAAACTTTTTTACAGCAAATTAACGATTAGCTCCTGGTACCCACAATTGGTCGCCAACTTCTTTGTTTGCAACACGTGCAAGTACAAAGAGAAGATCAGATAAGCGGTTGAGATATTTTGCAGTCAATGGATTTACTCCGCCACCGAATGCATGAATTGCAGTCCATGTGCGTCGCTCTGCACGGCGAGTAACTGTCCTAGCAACGTGTAAGTGAGAGGCTGCAGGAGTTCCCGAAGGAAGAATAAATGACTCCAGTGGCTCTAGTTGTTCGTTAAACAAATCAATCTGTTTTTCAAGATAAGCAATTTGGGATTCAACAACTCGTAATGGTTCCACCTTTGGTTCATCAACAACTGGAGTGCATAGGTCTGCACCAACATCAAAGAGATCGTTTTGAATGCGCACGAGCAAGGCGCGAAAGTCACCACTAATTTCATCGGTTGATAGCACAACACCAATCGATGAGTTAGCTTCATCAACATCTGCGTAGGCTTCAAGGCGGGGATCGTTTTTGGATGTGCGACTCATGTCTCCTAGAGAAGTTGTGCCGTCATCGCCAGTCTTTGTGTAAATACGAGTTAAATGAACCATGGGTGGAGCCTATTAGGAGAGTTACGATGTGACCACTCAAAGTATGGGTTTTGAAGCCAAAATGGGCGGAGGGTAAACGATGGCTAACACAGATCGTTTTCGCGTCCAGGGCGGTGCCACTCTTCGCGGCGAAGTTCACATAACCGGTGCTAAAAACTCAGTACTTAAATTAATGGCAGCGACACTTTTGGCACCCGGTACCTCAACGATTACGAATGTTCCAGATATTGCTGATGTAAACATCATGTCTGACTTGCTTACTCGATTGGGATGTTCTGTACAACATAATGGTTCTGAATTAACAATCAATGTTCCAGAAACGCCAGGACACCGTGCTGATTATGATTTAGTTCGCAAAATGCGCGCATCAATTAACGTACTTGGTCCACTTGTTGTACGAACAGGAAAAGCTGAAGTTGCTCTTCCTGGCGGAGATGCAATTGGCTCACGCGGTTTAGATTTTCACATAAAGGGTTTGGAATCACTAGGTGCTAAGGCACATATCGAACATGGTTATGTTGTTGCAGAAGCTCCACGTGGGCTTATCGGCGCACCTATCGAATTAGATTTTCCAAGTGTTGGCGCCACCGAAAATATTATGACGGCTGCAGTTTTGGCGCAAGGAAAAACTACAATTGAAAATGCGGCGCGAGAGCCTGACATTGTTGATCTGGGAGAATTTCTCATTTCAATGGGTGCAAAAATTAATGGTTTGGGTTCACCTGTTATTACGATTGAAGGAGTTAAGAAATTGAGCCCGGCAACTCATGCGACTATTCCCGATCGCATAATCACCGGAACCTGGGCATTTGCTGCCGCAATGACACAAGGGGATATAACAATTCACGGTGCACGTGCCCAAGATTTAGAGTTGCCTCTTGAGAAGTTAACTTCTGCTGGTGCAATCATCACAAGCACTGAAGATGGAATTCGCGTACGTATGGACTCTCGTCCACAATCAATAGATGTATCAACACTTCCCTATCCGGGTTTTCCAACAGATTTACTGCCAATGGTGATTGCACTGAATTCAATTGCCTCAGGAGATGCAATAGTTACTGAAAATGTCTTTGAATCACGATTTATGTTTGTTAATGAATTAACTCGCTTGGGCGCACAAATAACCGTTGATGGCCACCATGCCTCAATTCACGGTATTGCACAGTTATCTGGCGCTCCAGTAGAGGCAACTGATATCCGTGCAGGAGCAGGGTTGGTTTTAGCAGCCCTTGTCAGTGAAGGCGAAACTACTATCGATGGTGCATTCCATATTGACCGTGGTTATCCAAATTTTGCGCAACAATTGGCTTCACTAGGCGCAGATGTTCGAAGGGAAGAAGCGTGAACATAGAACACGATCCTGATCGCAACCTCGCACTTGAACTTGTGCGCGTAACAGAGACTGCAGCAGTTGCAGCTGCACCTTGGGTTGGTCGCGGAGAAAAGAATTTAGCCGATAAGGCCGCAGTAGAAGCCATGCGCAAGATGATTAATACCGTTGATATGTCTGGTGTTGTTGTTATCGGCGAAGGTGAAAAAGATGATGCACCAATGCTTCATAACGGTGAAGAAGTTGGTAATGGACTTGGACCTTCATGCGATGTAGCAGTTGATCCAATCGATGGAACATCTTTGACTGCTAACGGTATGAATGGTGCGATCAGTGTGATTGCTCTGGCGCCACGTGGATCTATGTATGATCCATCAGCAGTTTTTTACATGAATAAAATTGTTACAGGCCCAGATGCTGCTGGGGTTATTGATATTAATGCTTCTACGAAAGTTAATCTTCAAGCAGTTGCTAAGGCAAAGCGCATGAGCGTTTCAGATATAACTGTGGTTGTACTCAACCGTCCACGTCATGACATTCTTCTTAAAGAGATTCGCGAAACCGGTGCGCGCATTAGATTGATTCAAGATGGAGATGTTGCAGCAGCAATTGAAACTGCTCGCCCAGATACTGGAATAGATTTGTTAATGGGAATCGGTGGAACACCAGAAGGTGTTATCACTGCAGCAGCAATGATCTGCTTAGGTGGGTCTATTCAAGGCAAACTACATCCAAAGGATGCAGATGAAAAAGCACGGGCACTTGCTGCCGGTCATGACCTTAATAAGGTTTTCACCACGCGAGATTTAATTAATTCTGATGACGTCTTTTTATCTGCAACGGGTATTACAGATGGTGAATTACTCCGTGGAGTCAGATACATGCCATATGGATCAATAAGTCAATCATTGGTTATGCGAGGAAAATCCAAGACTGTGCGCTTAATTCAGACTGAACATCACCTTAAATAACTAAGGTGTTTAGCGGATTATTTCTTGGCATCCGTCGATTCTGTAAGAATTGAAACGCGATTATTTGAAACAGAGATAAATCCACCGTGAACACTAAATTCAGTGGATGATCCATCAACACCGTCAATACGAACAACACCGTCAACTAGTACGCCAAAGAGCGGAGCGTGATCTGGCAATACACCGAGATCACCTTCGATCGTGCGAGCAGAGATGAACTTTGCTTGCCCTGACCAGACTCGCTCTTGTGGCGATACTAATTCGACGTTAAGTGACATTTTTTATTACTTTCCAACACTGGCTGCGAGTTCGGCAGCTCTGCGCTCTACGTCATCGAGTCCACCGCACATGAAGAAGGCTTGTTCTGGAACGTGATCGTACTTTCCATCTGCAAGTGCTTCGAATGCTGCAATTGTGTCTACCAGCGGTACGAATGAACCTTCGATACCAGTAAAGACCTTCGCAACGAATGTGTTCTGTGACAAGAAGCGTTGAATACGACGTGCACGTCCAACAAGAATGCGATCTTCTTCTGAAAGTTCGTCGATACCAAGAATCGCAATGATGTCTTGCAGATCCTTATAGCGCTGCAAGATCTGCTTAATGCGGTTAGCGACACGGAAGTGGTGCTCACCGATATAACGTGGATCCAAGATGCGAGATGTTGAGTCAAGTGGATCCACGGCTGGATAAATACCAAGCTCTGAAATCGGACGAGACAACACAGTTGTAGCATCTAAGTGCGCGAATGTTGTGTGAGGAGCTGGGTCAGTAATGTCATCTGCAGGAACATAAATTGCCTGCATAGATGTAATTGAGTGACCACGTGTTGAAGTAATACGTTCTTGTAGCTGACCCATTTCATCTGCAAGTGTTGGCTGATAACCCACAGCAGATGGCATACGTCCAAGAAGTGTTGATACTTCA
>WLNM01000013.1 GCA_009699825.1 Actinomycetota bacterium | reverse complement strand
GGCACATTCCTTATGGGAACAGTTAAAGGCGATGTGCACGACATCGGCAAGAACCTTGTAAATATCATGCTCGAAGGAGCTGGTTTTAAGGTTATTGATATCGGTGTACAGGTTGCTCCTGAAAAATTCATTGCAGCAATCAACGAACACCAACCAGATATTCTGGGAATGTCAGCATTTCTCACAACAACAATGCCAATGTTTAAGGTCAACATTCACGAGATTACTAAGGCCGGTCTACGCGACAAGGTAATCATCATGGTGGGTGGCGCACCCGTAACACAGGAATATGCAGATGCAGTTGGAGCAGATGGCTTTGCAGCCGATGCCTCAACAGCGGTTCGTGTTGCCAAGGATTTAATCCAGAAGAAGCGCGCACTTGTAAATGCCTAAATTGTTAAACCTGTTGTTAGCTGTCGAACATGGCATGAAAAAGCCTGTTTGGGATTGCACTATGTGCGGACAATGTGTTCTGCACTCAACAGGTATGACGTGTCCAATGACATGTCCAAAAACTCTACGTAATGGTCCATGCGGTGGGGTCCGCGAAGATGGACATTGCGAAGTTAAGCCAGAGATGAGATGTGTTTGGGTAAAAGCATACGATCGTAAAGTTTCTCTTCCACTTCCGACCGTGTGGAAAGAGCACTACAACGATCTGCGCCCGCCAGTTGATATGCAACTCAAGGGCACATCTTCATGGGTTAACTTGATTACAAAGCGCGATCAACAAACACCAGCCGGTTGGGCCAAGCGCCAAGAAGAAACGCATTCGCACTAATGTCAAAGCTGCGCGATGTGATTACACAAACTAAAGATGTTGTTTACACCGCTGAATTTCCTATTATTGACGGCGGCGGAATGGAACAAGTTAAAAAGAATGTAGAGCGCCTCGCTCCGTGGTTTGTGGCCGTTAATGCAACTGATAACACTGCAGCACACGCGCATGCATCAAATGTCTCTGTAGCAATTGCGATGAAGCAACATGGTCTCGAACCAATCATGCAAATTGTCTGTCGCGATAAGAATCGTCTTGCAATCCAAGCAGACATGGCCGGCGCCAATTTGCACGGCATCGAAAACATTGCGCTTTTGACGGGCGATGACGTAACCGCTGGCGATGAACCAGAAACTCGTCGCGTCTTTGATCTCGATGGACCTCAAGCAATTAATGTGGCATCAATTCTTAATGCAGGTACTTATCTCTCGGGTCGCAAGTTAAATCCTGCGCCAAATTTCTTCATTTGCTCCGTTGAAAATCCCTTTGCTCCCCCACATGATTACCGTATTGAACGTGTGCTGAAGAAACATCGTGCCGGTGCTCAAATGATTCAACTTCAAATTGGTTACTATCCAGAGCGTCTTGAAAAATTCTGCGCAGGTGTGGCAGCAACCGTTCCAGATTTAGCAATTATTCCTAGCGTTGTTCTGATTAAGAGTGCAAAGCCACTGAGCTTTATGAACGATAAAGTTCCGGGCATCAGTGTTCCGCAGGATGTTATTGATCGAGTTGCGCAATCAACAGATCAAGCAGAAGCGGCGTACCACCTTGCACTTGAACAATGCCAACATGCACTCGCCCTTCCAGGTGTGCGTGGATTGCACATCACAGATTTCCGCCATGACGACACTCTTGAGCGGTTAATGCGCGACCTCGGCCGAACACCTAACCAATACACATAACAGGAGCAATCACATGCATACAGTCGTTCAATCAGCATCGAAGACCGTCACTATTGGTCACGATCAACCATTTGTCATCATTGGTGAGCGCATCAACCCAACAGGTCGTAAGAAGTTTCAAGAGTTGCTCCGTGCGGGTGATCTTTCAACTATTGCAGTTGATGTTGAGTCGCAGATAAAAGGTGGCGCTGACATGCTCGATGTGAATATGGGTGTGCCATTGACTGATGAACCTGCACTTTTGTCCAAAGCAATCAAGATGATTCAAGGAATTACAGATCTACCAATTTGTATTGATTCCTCCGTTATCGAAGCGCTTCAAGCAGGACTAGAGGCATACGAGGGCAAAGCACTGGTTAACTCCATGACGGGTGAAGATGATCGTATGGAGTTAATTTTGCCATTGATCAAAAAGCACAACGCAGCAATCATTGCCTTGCCAAATGATGAAATCGGTATTCCAGCAACAGCTGCAGAGCGCATTGTCATTACTGAAAAAATTATCCGCGCCGTAGAAAAGCACGGTATCTCACTAGATAACTTAGTTATCGACCCACTTGCAATGACAGTGGGCGCCGATCCAGAAGCTGTGAAAATTACTCTAGAAACTATTCATCTCATCCGTGAAAAATTTGGTTTGAATATGACACTTGGAGCATCAAATATTTCATTTGGTTTGCCAAATCGTCATGCACTCAATGCGGCATTCTTGCCAGCGGCTATGTCACATGGTCTGACATGTGCGGTTATGGATGCACGTACGCCCTCAATTAATGAAGCTGTTCGCGCCGCAGATCTATTACTCGGTATGGACCAATGGGGTGGAAATTGGATTTCTCGATTCCGTGCGCAAGAAGCAGCAAAGGCAGAGGGATAAATCATTAGTAAAAAAGAGCTCGACCCATCACTTATTCCGGCACACGATGGAACAGGTCGCATCAAGCTGACTTTTCGTGTGCTCGAAAAAGACGGATCAGTTGCAAATGAAAAAGGTTTTACCGTTCCAACTGGTGTCAGTGCATTTGATGCAGCATCCTGGAATGGAATTGCAATTGATTCAACCTGTGGTGGTTATGGCACGTGCAAAAAATGTCGCATCAAAGTAACAACAGGAGATGTCGAACCTTCCAAACTTGATTACCGCGCATTTACTGAAGGTGAAATCAAAGATGGTTGGCGCCTAGCTTGCCTTGTTCGCGCTGCCAAAGATGTCACCCTCGATGTTCCACCACTAACTACTCGCCCAAAAGCAGCAACTGTCGGTGTTGGGCGCCAAGTTATTTTGCGCCCCGCTGTTCAAAAGCGTTACGTTGAATTAGCTGATCCCACGTTGCACGATCAACGCACGGATATCGTGCGCCTATTCGATGCAATAGACGACATCGAAGCTACGGTTTCTTTGGCAGCGATGCGTAACCTGCCAAAGGTCCTTCGCTCATCTTTTTTCAAAGTAACTGCCGTCTTCGTTGATCAAGAGCTGATCGAAATTGAAGCAGGCGATACAACTGCTCTGCGATATGGAATTGCATATGACCTTGGAACAACAACAGTTGTTGCAACACTACTTGATCTAAATACAGGTACGCCTGTTGCGGTTAAGTCAATGCTCAACAAGCAACAACCATTTGGCGCAGATGTCATCACTCGAATTTCTGCAACGATGATGGATCCAACCGCGCTCGATAGACTTCGTGGCTTAGCTCAACAAACCTTGGCGGAACTCAGTGCTGAAGTTTGCGAAGAAGCTGGCGTAGATCCTCTTAATGTCTATGAAGTAGCACTTGCTGGTAATGCCACAATGACGCAATTAGCACTCGGCATTGATCCGGAACCACTTGGTGTCGCTCCGTTTATTATGGCAAGTGCATCTTTTCCAGATGTTCAAGCATCTGAACTCGGTATCAATGTTCACCCACGCGCGAAAGCAGTCATCATGCCTTCACTCGGTGCCTACGTTGGTGGCGACATTGTTGCTGGCGCACTCGCATCCGGTATGGATCGTGACAAGCGCCTTCGCTTGTTTATCGATGTGGGCACTAATTGCGAAATTATTTTAGGAGATGGCGAAAAGATTCTTGCTACTGCGGCTCCCGCAGGTCCTGCATTTGAAGCAGCCTCAATTAAATGTGGCGTGCGTGCAGCATCTGGCGCAATTGAAACTATCAAAGATGTCGATGGCGATCTTGAAATTGGCACGATTGAAAATACAAAAGCAATCGGTATTTGCGGATCTGGACTAGTCGATGCTTGCGCATGCTTAGTGCAATTGGGTTTACTCGATAACTCAGGACGCTTTGTCACAGCTGAACAAGCAGCGATTGCAGCGCCAAAGATTGCACACCGCCTTGTGGAACGCGAAGGTGAAAGGGTATTTGTGTTGACATGGGGTGGCAAAGAGGGCGATCTCAATGATTGCGTCTTTTTAACGCAACGCGATGTTCGCGAACTTCAATTTGCTAAGGCTGCCATTGCAACTGGTTGGGCACTTTTACTTGAAGAATTCGGTGTAGCAGAGAGTGAAGTACAACAAGTTCTTTTGGCGGGTTCATTTGGTTCTTACCTTTCGCCAGCATCAGCAGTAAAAATCGGATTAGTACCTAAGCTTCCAGTTATGCGCATTGTCTCTGCTGGAAACGTTGCAGGCGAAGGTGCCAAGATGGTCTTGTTATCTGCCCAAGAGCGCAATGGTGCGATGGCACTGCTGGATGAAATCGATTACATCGAATTATCAGATCGCGCGGACTTCAATGATAAATTCGTTGAGCGTCTTAGCTTTCCCGCATAAGCCATGTCTGTTGCAGTAATTGCCTGTGGCGCAATTGCCACACACATTTCACACATCACGGATACAGCCAAACTTGATGTAACTATTTATCCGCTGCCACCGCTATTGCACAATCAACCTGCAAAAATTGCAGGTGAAGTTGAGAAAACTTATTTAGAGATTAAAGATAGACACTCTAAGTGCGCAGTTGCATACGCTGATTGCGGCACCTATGGAGCACTTGATTCAGTCATTGAAAAACTCGGACTCAAGCGCCTTGGCGGAAACCACTGCTATGACATATTTGCTGGAAAAGAGAAGATTCAAGCAATCATGGATGCAGACGCCGGTACATATTTTTTAACAGATTTTCTCGTGAAATCTTTTCATCGAAGTGTCATTGTGGAGCTCGGTTTAGATAAACGCCCAGATCTTCGTGATGATTACTTTAAGAACTACAACAAAATTATCTGGCTTGCTCAAAACCCAACACCTGAATTAAGTGTGATGGCACAGGCTGCTGCAGACTTAATTGGCTTAGAACTTGAAATTGATGTTGTTGGAGAAGGCAGCCTTAAAGAACAGATTCTGGAACTACTTGACTGATTCCAGCTCCATTGCTTTAAGTACGATTGGGTCGAGTTTGCTGCGATCTACATCAGCGTGTAAACGCTCGCGCATCTCGGGTGTCCAGAACTGCACAATATGGTGGGCAACTTCGATTTCAGGAGCGGTGGCTTTTGGAACATTTGCAGCGATTTGATTGGCCATACGAATAATTGAATCTAGTTGCGAGTCCCCTGCAATATCGTGTTCATGAATAACGGCTGGTCCTTTTTCACTCGGTGAAATCTCAACAGCAGTTACTTTGTACTCTGGACAATTTGTAGCCCAATCTGAGTAATCGGTTGTGATCACATTTGCACCAGATTCTGGGAAATGAAATGTTGTGTACACCACGCCTGCTGGAACAGAATCAGTTATTCGCGCATGCATGATTGTTTCGCCCACGCGTGATGAAAGTTTTACCCACGAACCATCTTTAATTCCACGCATTTCGGCATCTGATTCGTGAATGTCCAAAATATCTTCGCTGTGCCAGATGTTATTTGCCGTACGACGTGTCTGGGCACCCACGTTGTACTGACTTAAAATTCGACCAGTTGTCAGTAATAGTGGGAATTTACGTGTGGATTTTTCTAGTGTTGCAACATATGGCGTTGGCATGAACTTACCTTCGCCACGTACAAATTCATTGATGTGCATTGTTGGGGTTCCATCTGGTGCTTTGTCATTGACCGGCCATTGCAAAGATCCCATTCGATCTAGATGCTCAAATGAAACTCCAGCAAATGTTGGAGTTGTAGCTGCGATTTCATCCATAATCTCTGATGCTTGGGTATATGACATGTCATAACCCATGGCGCGCGATAGGTCGCACGTAACTTCATACTCTGTCTTGCCTGTTCTTGATTGCATTACTGGGCGAACACGATTAATGCGTCTTTCAGCATTTGTAAACGTTCCATCTTTTTCTAAGAAAGACGTACCTGGCAAGAACACATGTGCAAACTTAGAAGTTTCATTGAGGAATAGATCTTGAACAATAACCATATCCATGGAGCGAAGCGCTGCGTGAACATGTGTTGTATTTGGATCAGATTGGGCTATGTCTTCGCCTTGCACGTAGAGACCGCGGAACTTATGTCCAAGTGCTGAATCAAACATATTTGGAATACGTAATCCCGGCTCTGGGCGAAGTGTGACACCCCATTTTTTATTAAAGATTTCGCGAACATCATCACGAGAAATATGACGATAGCCCGGCAATTCATGTGGGAATGAACCCATGTCGCAAGATCCCTGCACATTGTTCTGACCACGCAGTGGATTCACTCCAACACCTTTACGTCCAATGTTTCCCGTTGCCATCGCAAGATTTGCAATACCCATCACCATCGTTGAACCTTGACTGTGTTCGGTAACACCGAGTCCATAATAAATTGATCCATTTGGAACCGAAGCGAATAGTCGAGCAGCTTCGCGAATCTTCTGCGCAGGCACACCAGATGCTGCCTCTAAAAATTCTGGACTGTTCTCTTCTAGCGAGATAAATCTTTCCCACTCGGCGAAGGCTTCTAGATCACATCGCTCATTAACGAATTCACGATTTATCAATCCTTCGGTAGCCACAACATGTGCAAGTGCATTGATCACTGCGACATTTGTTCCTGGCAATAATTGCAAGTGATAATCAGCTTCTACATGTGCTGATTTAACTGTCTCAGTTGCACGTGGATCTACAACTATTAACTTTGCACCGCGGCGAATTGCTTGTTTCATTCGTGAATTAAATACAGGGTGAGCAGCTGCCGGGTTAGCGCCAATAACCATAATTACATCTGAAAACTCGACTGATTCAAAGTCTTGTGTTCCAGCCGATGTTCCAAAAGTTTGATTGAGTCCATAACCAGTTGGAGAGTGGCAAACACGCGCGCATGTATCTACGTTGTTATTGCCAAAGGCTGCACGCACCATCTTTTGAACAACGAAGACTTCTTCATTTGTGCAACGAGATGAAGTGATTCCACCAATCGAATCCACACCACTTTCGGCTTGAATTTTTTTAAGACCGGCTGCTGCAAAAGCGATTGCTTCCTCAAATGAAACTTCGCGCCATTCATCGGTTATCTTTTCTCGAATCAAAGGTTTTGTTATGCGATCATCATGGGTTGCATATCCCCACGCAAAACGGCCCTTAACGCATGAGTGGCCAGCATTTGCTCCACCATCTTTAAGAGGAACCATACGGACGAGTTCATCTCCACGCATTTCTGCTTTAAATGAGCAACCAACTCCGCAATACGCACACGTTGTTATGACTGAACGAGTTGGTGCTCCGATGGTGAGCAATGTTTTTTCAGTCAGAGCACCGGTTGGACATGCTTGAACACATGCTCCACAAGAAACACACTCACTATCAATAAATGATGTACCAGATGAAGAAACGCGCGCTTCAAAGCCACGATTTTCAATTGTTAGCGCAAATGTTCCTTGCACTTCATCGCATGCACGGACGCAGCGGTTACAGACGATGCACTCAGTGGAATCAAATGTGAAGTAAGGATTAGTCTCATCTTTTACAAGTCCTAAGTGAGTTTTTCCTTCATAGCGAACTTCTTCAAGACCAACTTCTTTAGCCATTGCATGCATTTTGCACTCATCGCCAGTTTCGCAAACTGCTGGGTGATCTGACATGTACAGCTCCATAACACCACGGCGAATCTTTTGTACGCGATCCGTTGTGGTAGAAACTTTCATGCCCTCGGCAACAGGTGTTGTACACGACGATGGAGTGCCATTGCGTCCATCGATTTCAACAACACAGAGGCGACATGATCCAAAAGCTTTCAGGCGATCAGTGGCGCAGAGCTTTGGAATGTTATTGCCCAGCATTGCAGCGGCACGCATAATTGATGTTTCAGCAGGAACGGTTACCGATTTTCCATCAATTTCCACTGTAACGGTTTCGATTTTTTTACTTGCAGGAGTGCCAAAGTCAGGTTCGATGAGCATCGTCATTTCTTCGCACCTCCCGTAAAATCTTCTGGGAAATTATTCATTGCACTCTTTACAGGAAGCGGAGTAAGTCCGCCCATCGCGCAGAGAGATCCATCCGTCATTACTTCGCACAAGTCTAAGAGCAATAACTTATTTGCGGGGACATCTACGCCAGAAATAATTTTTTCAATGGTTTCAGCACCCCGTGTTGAGCCTAAACGACACGGTGTGCACTTGCCACATGATTCGAGGGCACAAAACTCCATTGCAAACTTAGCTTGCTGTGCAAGATCTACGTTGTCATCGAATAGAACAACTCCGCCGTGGCCAAGCATTCCACCAGCTGCCGCAAGTGATTCGTAATCCATTGAAACGTTTAGTTGAGATGAATTGAAGTAGGCACCCAGTGGTCCACCGATTTGAATAGCACGCAGTGGCTTGCCACTGAGCGTTCCGCCACCAAAAGTTTTAACAAGTGTCTCTAATGTAATTCCAAAAGCTGTTTCGATAATTCCACCACGGGCAATGTTTCCTGCTAATTGGAAAACCTGTGTACCAAGTGAACGCCCAGTTCCGCGTGCAGCATATGCACCAGCTCCATCGGCCAAAATTGCCGGAACACTTGCAAGAGTTAAAACGTTATTAATAATCGTTGGTTTACCGAATAATCCAGCAATTGCAGGTAGCGGTGGCTTAGATCGAATCACACCACGCTTTCCTTCAAGACTTTCAAGCATTGCAGTTTCTTCACCACAGACATAAGAACCCGCACCGACTCGAACTTCTAGATTAAACGCATGCGCACTTCCTAATACAGAAGAACCAATTACTCCTGCACTTTTTGCGATATCAATTGCATCACATAAACGTTTGATTGCAGTTGGATACTCAGAGCGCAAGTAAACAAATCCTTCTGTTGCACCGACTGCAACAGCTGCAATTGCCATTCCTTCAATCAAAGTAAATGGGTCTGCTTCAATCAAAATACGATCGGCAAATGTTCCGCTATCGCCTTCATCTGCGTTACAGCAAACATATTTTTGATCAGCTTTCGCATCAAGAACCGTCTTCCATTTAATACCGGCAGGAAAACCTGCTCCCCCGCGTCCACGTAAACCAGATGCTGTAACTTCTGCGACGATATCTGCACCGCTTTGTTTAACTGCTTTGCGCAATCCAACTAAACCACCGTGGGCTTCGTAATCTTTTAGTGAGAGGGGGTCAATAATTCCAACGCGCCTATACGTAACGCGATCTTGTCCTGCAAACCATGCAATCTGATCCGTTAAGCCAAGTGCAAGTGGATGCGCACCACCATTTAAGAAATCTGCATCAAATAAAGATGAAACATCTTCTGGTTGCACGGGCCCATAAGCAATACGCCCTTGTGGTGTTGAAACTTCAATGAGTGTTTCTAGCCAGAGCGCACCACGAGTTCCATTTCTAACAATAGTAACTTTGAGTGAGCGCTTAACTGCTTCTTGTGCAACAAGCGCTGCAACTTGATCTGCGCCAATAGAAATGGCAGCACTGTCATTAGGAATATAAACAACGGTGCTCATGCGGTGATCTTCTCAACACTTGCACGACCCATTAATTGTCCATCAACCATTGCAGCAGGTCCTAGAGCGCAATTTCCAAAGCAGTATGCGGATTTTATTTCGACATCAGCGTACGATTGGTCAATCTTCTTTCCAAGTTTTTTCTCAACTGCTGCAACAAGATCGCGAGAACCTACTGCTTGGCACGCTTCTGCTACACATATCTGGATTAAGCGAACAGGTGAAGGTGTTGTACGTAAATCGTGATAATAAGTAAGCACACCGTGAACATCTGCTCTGGAAACGTTAAAAGTTTCCGCTATCAGGGAAACTGCCTCATCATGGACATAACCAAAACGCTCTTGAATAGCTTGCAGCGCAATTAGCACTGGACCTTGAACGTTTTTTAAAGAAGACAACACTTGTGTTCCTTCTTCGATACTCCATGATGGATATGACATTCTAAAAGAGCCCCACAACTTTGCCATCAATGTAATCTATGCGCTCTGCGGAAGGAACCTTTGGTAATCCCGGCATTGTCATCACTTCACCACAAACCAGAACAATAAATTCGGCACCTGCAGATAATCGAACTTCTCGAATGTTTAGTGAGTGACCGCTTGGCGCCCCACGAAGGGCAGCATCGGTTGAGAATGAGTACTGAGTCTTTGCAACACATATTGGGAAGTGCCCATAGCCACTCTCCTGCAACTCCTTAATTTTGTTGCGTACCTTGGCATCAGCTGTGACATCTGCTGCACCGTAAATTTTCGTAGCAACCGCTGTTACTTTTTCCCACAACGTGGCACTGTCTTCGTAAACAAATGTCATCTTGGATGGTTTCTCGCAGAGTTCGACAACAGCGTGAGCAAGATCCGCTGCACCTTTACCGCCATCTGCCCAGTGAGTTGCAAGAACAATTTTGACACCGAGTGCCTCAACTTTCTTGCGGAGTAGTTCAACTTCTGCCTTTGTATCACTTGTGAAGTGATTGATTGAAACAACTAATGGCAAGTTATAGACAGTTGTGATGTTCTTGATGTGACGCTCTAAGTTAACGATTCCCTTTTCGAGAGCATCAAGATTTTCATCAGTGATTGTCTTCAAGTCAGCACCACCGTGGTATTTAATTGCACGAATTGTTGCTACAAGCACACACGCAGATGGTGCGATTCCAGCTTTGCGGCACTTAATGTCGATGAACTTTTCAGCTCCAAGATCTGCGCCAAAGCCTGCCTCTGTTACGACGTAATCCGCGAGTTTAAGCGCCGATGTTGTTGCAACAACTGAGTTGCAGCCGTGAGCAATATTTGCAAATGGGCCACCGTGTACAAATGCTGGAGTGTTTTCTAGCGTTTGTACCAAGTTTGGTTGGAATGCATCTTTAAGAATTACGGTCATCGCTCCATGAGCATTGAGATCGCTAGCAAGAACCGGTTTCTTATCGCGTGTGTATGCCACAACGATTTTGCCCATTCTCTCTTTAAGATCTTCGATAGAAGTAGCAAGACAGAAAATCGCCATGATCTCTGATGCAACAACGATGTCGAAACCATCTTGACGTGGCATTCCGTTTCCAACTCCACCGAGGGATGCAACGATTTCACGAAGTGCGCGATCATTCATATCTACTACGCGCTTCCATGCAACGCGGCGCACATCAATATCTAGCGTGTTGCCATGATGTATGTGATTATCCAAAAGTGCTGCGAGCAAGTTATTTGCTAGTGCGATAGCACTGAAATCTCCGGTGAAGTGAAGATTGATATCTTCCATCGGAACAACTTGTGCGAATCCGCCGCCTGCAGCTCCACCCTTCATTCCAAAAACTGGGCCGAGAGATGGTTCGCGAAGTGCAATGAGTGCGTTCTTGCCAATATGACGAAGTGCATCTCCTAAGCCAACAGTTGTTGTTGTCTTTCCTTCACCAGCTGGTGTTGGGCTAATAGCTGTAACTAAAACAAGTTTGCTATCGCTCTTTTTTGGTAACGAATCCAAATACTTTAAAGAGATCTTTGCTTTGTAGTGTCCGTACGGCTCGAGATGCTCAGCACCAATTCCAAGTGAAGCACCAATGTCGAGAATTGGTTTCATTGTGGCTTTCTGTGCAATTTCGATATCAGACATTTTTATCCCTTTGCTGCTCGTACTGCGCTAGTAAGTGCTGGAAGTACTTGATGCAAGTCACCGATGATTGCGTAATCTGCATAGTTAAGGATTGGAGCCTCAGGATCTGTATTGATAACAACGATTGTCTTGCTGTTCTTCATGCCAGCAATGTGTTGCATAGCACCAGAAATTCCACACGCAATGTAAAGATCTGGCGCAACCTTCGAACCAGTCTGACCAACTTGTTCTGCGTGTGGGCGCCAACCAGATGCTGTCACAACACGTGAGCATCCAACTGTGCCTTCCATTAATGAAGCAAGTTCTTCTAGCTTACTGAAACCTTCTGGACCGCCAACTCCACGACCACCAGAAATAATCACCTTTGCATCAGTAAGTGTTACGCCACCACTTTTTGATTCACCCGAATCACGACTGAGAATTCGAACAACTGTGTCACTTGCTTCAAGTGTTGGTTCAAACTCTGAAACAGTTGCAGCACTAGCATTTGCAGACTCTGATTCGACAGAAAATGGAAATATTGAAGCAATTAGTAATGGTGAATGGACATTTGCTTCTTCGATTAGATTTCCCGCCCAACGAGCACGTTGTACAACGTGAGGTGTGCCGAGTGTGATTGATGAACAATCAGAAGCCATTGGAGCATCCAAAAATGCTGCAAGGTGTGCCAATTGTTCATTTCCACGTGGACTTCCGGCTGCAATCACAGCAGCAGGATTTAGTTTTCCAACTAGGTCCTTAAGGGAGCGACCAGATGCTTGGGGTGTGTAATCAGTAATGTCAGCGTGCGCTGCAACGTGTAAAACCTTTGCACCGTATTCGCCGACAACTCCTGCAACGCCAGCGCCATCTTTGCCAATGACAACTGCTTCAACATCTTGTCCAAGTTTGCGTGCGGCAGTAAGTGCTCGCAGTGACAATGGATCTAGTTCTCCTCGGTCGTGATCTACAAGTACCAAAATCATTAGAGCGCTCCGATCTTCTTTAGAACTTCAACTAAGGCTGGAACTGCTTCTGCGCCATTACCCAAAATTTCTGCTCCTGTTGATTTAGATGGAGCAATAGTTAGGTTGAGTTTTTCCAACTTTGGAACGCTTGGTTCTGCTTTTTTCATATCCACTGGCTTCTTTCGTGCTTGCATGCGACCTGGCACTGACGGATAACGAGGAATGTTTAATCCATCTCGTACGGTCACAATTGCTGGAAGTGGTGCTTCATAATGCTCGCGGCCTGTAGCGACAACGCGTTCACATGATGCGATTCCATTTTCAATCTTCATCGCTTTTACATTTGTAACTATCGGGCGATTAAGTGCGTGGGCTACGCGCACATGAATTTGATATCCAGCGCTATCAACCGATTCTGCACCGAATATAATGAGATCAAATTTTGTCTCTTCAGCGTTGATTGCATCTACTAACGCTGCAGCCGTTGCTTGCGGATCCCACTCTTGCCCATCAGTTTCCAGTAAAACCGCACGAGTTGCACCAATTGCTAATTGCGCACGCAGTTGTTCTTCGGCATCTGATGGTCCAAGGGTAAGCAGAGTAAGTGAGCCACCCATTTGCTCCACTAGTTGCACGCCAGCTTCGACAGCATTTTCTTCGTGCGGACTGATTCCAAAACCAAGATGCTTCGTTTCAATATCTTTTGCATCCGGTGTAAGAATTAACGTTCCACCTGCGAGAGGTACTCGCTTTAAACAGACTAAAACATCCATTACGACAAAATCCTCTCATTGGATGGATCAAATACTGATGTAGCCCCTACTTCAGCAATTGAACATGGGTAGTGCTCACCAAGGTATTCAACAATAAATTTGTTACCAGCAACGGCAAGCTCTGTTGGCAAGTACGACATCAAAATGTGCTTGCCAAGAGATGGTGCAGAACCAGCACTTGTTACATATGAACGACGTCCATGTGCATCAGTAATTGGTTTCTTGTCCAGAGTCAGAATTGGTTCGCTTCCCATCATGTATCGCTTCTCACCTGTTGAAGATTTGTGATCATCAACGAATAAAGTGCAGAGCATCGCAACTGGCTTTTCGCTGCGGTGCTTCACGTGAGCTTCTTTACCGACGAAGTCTGCTTCTTTAAGCTTTGGTGACTGCATTCCTGCTTCAACCACTGTGTACTCAGTTTCAAGTTCTGGTCCGTAAGCGCGGTAACACTTTTCAAGACGACCAGTAGTTCCGTACACACCAATACCAACAGCAATCATTCCGTGGTTCTTACCAGCTTCCCAAAGCGCATCCCACAGAGCAGGACCATCAGCCATTGGTACGTAGAACTCCCAGCCAAGATCGCCAACGTAAGAAATACGAGATGCAAGAACTTTTACGCCCTTGATATCAATTTCCTTGCATGTGCTGAACTTAAATGCTTCATTGCTCATGTCAGCAGATGTAACTTCTTGCACAATCTTTCGTGCATTCGGACCCCACACGCCAAGAGTTGTGTAATTAGACGTAATGTCTTTGATTGTTGCTGAACCATCTGTTGGCAACAAGTCTGCAAACCACTTCTTATCTGCCATACCGTGTGCACCGCCAGTAACCACACGGAAGTGTGAATCACCGAGTCGCATGATTGTTAAATCTGATTTGAACCCACCATTTGGACCAAGCACTGGCGTATAAACAACGCGACCAACTGCTACATCCATCTGACGTAGTGCGGCCTTTTGTACAACAGCAAGTGCGGATGGTCCAGTGATATCAAAGTAAGCAAATGCGGTCAGATCCACGATGCCAGCTGTCTCGCGCATTTGTAAGTGTTCAGCATTGATAATTGGTGACCACCAGCGTGATTCCCATTCAGCAGTACGTGGCATTACTTTGTCACCAAATTTGGCAACGAGTTCTTTATTGCTTTCATACCAAAATGGTCGTTCCCATCCTGCTGTCTCATAAAAGACTGCACCAAGCTTTGCTTCGCGATCGTAATAAGGAGATAAGCGAACTTTACGATTTGATTCGTATTGCTCGAGAGGGTGAACAATTCCGTAAGTCTTATTAAATGACTCAGCAACGCGAGCTTTTACGTGCTTGTCATCTTTGTGGTGCTCATGGAAGCGAGCAATGTTTGATGCGTGAAGATCAATATGCGAATCTCCCAAGACCATCCACTCAGCAACAGACTTTGCAGTTCCTGGACCTTCTTTTATCCAAACCGCTGCAACAGACCAAAGACCCTTAACCTCAGGAGTTTCACCTAGGACAGGCATTCCATCTGGTGTGTAGGAAAGAATTCCGTTACATGCATACTTTTCGCGAACGTTTTCATCTCCAACAATTGATGGCATCAATTCGTATGAGTGTTCGTCTTGAATATCAAAGTCTGCTTGCGTAAATGCAAACTCAGTTGGAGATAGAGTTGCAGTTGCATTTGATGGCAAATCTTCTGCGTTATAAAGAATTGGACGGTGAGCATACGATCCAATTTCAAGACCAGTTCCATGTTGACGCTCATACATGAAAGTGTCCATGTCGCGAATAATTGGCCATTCGATATCACCCTTTGCACCAGCGAAGAATGGAACAGGCCCAATGTCTTTCATTTGGTGCACAGCAGGAGTCAATGGAATGTGTGCGCCAGCCATTGCTGCAAGCTTTGGTGACCAACAACCACACGCGATAACAACGTATTCAGCTTCGATTGTTCCTTGATCAGTGACAACAGCCTTAACGTGACCATTTTCAACTGTGATGTCTTGTACTTCAACGTTTGCAAATGATTGTGCGGCGCCCATTTCGGCAGCCTTTTCGCGCATCAATGTACCTGTACGAAGTGAGTCAACAACGCCCACCGTAGGTTGGTAATACCCACCAAGGATTACCGTTTCATCAATGTATGGAACTAACTTCTTCACTTCTTCAGGGGAAATAATTCGACCACCATCGACGCCCCATGATTTTGCAGAAGTAATACGACGAGCAAGTTCTTGCATGCGCTCTGGAGTACGAGCAACTTCAATTCCACCCGATTCAGTAAATGTTCCAAACTCTTTGTATTGACGCATACTCTCTGCTGTAATGGCAGTCATTTCCTTGGAGTGATCCACTGGGAAAATAAAGTT
>WLNM01000123.1 GCA_009699825.1 Actinomycetota bacterium | reverse complement strand
GTATTTGAAACAAGTGTCCACGGTGTAGTTGTCCAAACAAGAAGAGCCGCACCCAAATCTTGGAGCGGCCCAGAAGTAATTGGAAAGCGAACATAGACTGAAGGGTCAGTAACAGTTTCATAGCCTTGCGCTAATTCGTGATCAGATAAACCCGTTCCACATCGCGGGCAATACGGTGCTACGCGGTGATCTTGAACGAGCAAACCCTTTTTGTGAATTTGAGAAAGACTCCACCAGACACTTTCAACGTAGGCAGGTGCCATAGTCCAATACGCTTCATCGAAATCAACCCAGAAACCCATACGGTTAGTCATCGCTGTAAATGCATCTACGTGACGAGTGACTGATTCGCGGCACTTGTCATTGAATTGCGAGATGCCAAATTTTTCGATGTCACCTTTACCGCTAAAGCCCAACTCTTTCTCTACTGCAATTTCAACTGGAAGTCCGTGGCAATCCCATCCAGCTTTGCGAACAACTTGTTTGCCTTTCATTGTATGAAAACGTGGAAATACATCTTTAAATACACGCGCTTCAATATGGTGCGTACCTGGCATTCCATTTGCAGTTGGCGGACCTTCATAGAAAGTCCAGGTAGGTGAACCATCTCGCCCGGAAACAGATTTTTCGAAGATTGCGTTCGTGCGCCAAAAATCAAGGATCGAGTGCTCCATTGCAGGAAGATCGATCTGGGCTGAAATTGGGCGAAATACCATAAGGGCGTAAGTCTATTCCATGCTCACGCGTAACTTTCTTCGTGGCGAAGTTGGTACTCGCGCCGTTGTCAGCATAGGGTTCGCCGCGTGCCTAAGAAACCTGTAAAGAAAGCGGTTAAAAAGCCTGCTTCAAAGGTTGCAAAGAAAACGGCTAAAAAGGCTATCGCAAAAAAACCTGTTAAGAAGGTTGCAAAGAAAGCTCCAGCCAAAAAAGTTGCTGCAAAGAAAGCACCGGCCAAAGCCGTTAAGAAAGTTTCTGGACGTCCTTTTCCTTCCAAGACAACGCTGACAGTTGATGAAAAATCCCAGACAGTTAGTGTTAAAACAATCGTGGCACCAGCTAGTACCCCTGTTGTTGAAGAACGTCGACTAGTGATGCCACCACCTGCCAGACCAGCCAAGAGTGGAAAAAAAGTTGCACCGCTTAAGCCAATCAAACAAGCACCTACTCCAATAGTTGTCTCCGAAAGCGAGTCAGCATGGAATGCCACTGAACTTAAAGCCATTCGAAGCGAATTAGCCAAGGAGCTCGTACGCCTTCAGGCAGATCTTTCAACAGTTGAACGTGAAATGGATGCCCTCATTGCAGATGCCGGAGATGGCGCAGGCGATGATCAGGCAGATGCTGGAACAAAAACTTTCGAGCGCGAACACGAAATGTCGCTCGTTATAAATGCGCGTGACATGGTTTTACAGACAGAGCGCGCACTAGAACGCATCGATACAAAGTCTTACGGTAATTGCGAAGAGTGCGGTGCGGCAATCGGCAAAGCACGTTTACAAGTTTTCCCACGCGCAACACTCTGCATGCTCTGCAAGCAGAAAGAGGAACGGCGCTAGCAATGCGCCCGTGGCGCTCGCTCTATCTCATCGCCTGGGTTGTGTGGTTAATAGATCTAGGTACGAAGGTATGGGCCGAGAAAGTTTTATCATCTCGAGCAAACATTGAAATCTTAGGATCTTTTCTCCAACTCACATTTATCCGAAACTCAGGTGCCGCATTTAGTATCGGCGCTGGAAAAACAATTATCTTTACAATATTTGCACTCATGGTCCTGATTTTGATTACCCGTTATGCGCCGCAACTTACTTCACGAGGATGGGCAATCGTGTGCGGACTCGTTCTAGGTGGAATTTTGGGCAATCTCACCGATCGCATCTTTCGAGCTCCTAGCTTTTTACAAGGACACGTTATTGATTGGATTCAATTACCGCGTTGGCCAGTATTTAATGTGGCAGATAGCGCTATTGTGATTGCAGCAGTTATTGCACTAATACTTACAATTCGAAATATTGCTCCAATTGCCCCACGATCTACACACACAGACGAGAGTTGAAGATGGCCCGAGTTTCACGAACCTTGTCTGTGCCAGAAGGTGTCGCGGGCGAACGCATTGATAGCGCGCTTACACGAGTTCTTGGTCTCTCTCGAACTTCGGTAGTTCGTCTGCTCGAAGATGGAGACATCACAACATCGGGCAAAGCAATGAGCAAATCAGACAAAGTTGCAGCGGGACAAATCATTGAAGTTCTCATGCCAGAAGAGAAGAACCCCGAACCAATTCCATTGACTCCAATTCCAGGTCTATCAATTATTTACAACGACGAATCAATTGTCGTTATTGATAAGCCAGTAGGTTGCGCAGCACATCCAAGTCCCGGATGGGAAGGTCCAACTGTTGTTGGAGCTCTTAGTGCGGCCGGCTACACAATTTCTACAAGTGGCCCAGCAGAGCGAGCCGGAATAGTTCACCGATTAGATGTTGGCACAAGTGGATTAATGGTTGTTGCAAAAACGGATCAGGCCTATACATTTCTTAAAGATGCATTTAAATCGCGAAATGTCACAAAGATTTATCATGCGTTGATTCAAGGCCATATGGATCCAAGCACTGGAACAATTGATGCACCTATTGATCGCCATCCAAAAGAAGATCATCGTTTTGCAGTTGTCGCAAATGGCAAAGAAAGTATTACGCACTACGAGGTTATCGAATTTTATCGCGGAGTTTCACTCGTTAAAGTTGAATTAGAAACCGGACGTACACATCAAATTCGTGTTCATTTTTCAGCACTTCGGCATCCACTAGTCGGTGACCTTACGTATGGCGCCGATCCTGTTTTGGCAGCATCACTGGAAATGTCACGACCATGGTTGCACGCGATTAATCTCGAATTGACTCATCCTGTTTCGGGTGAGCGCCTTACCTTTAACGCACCATATCCAGCTGATCTCACAAATGCTCTGGCGTTGCTTTCCAGCGCAGTTCTTCCGTAGCGACTAATCTCACCACCGATGTCCTCTTTTGCCCACCTTCATGTTCACACCGAGTATTCGATGCTCGATGGAGCCGCACGCGTAGGCGATCTCGTCGCAGAAGTAGCACGTCAAGAGATGCCCGCAATTGCAATGACAGATCATGGCAATGTCTTTGGTGCATTTGATTTCTATAAGCAAGCCAAAAAAGTTGGG
>WLNM01000122.1 GCA_009699825.1 Actinomycetota bacterium | reverse complement strand
GCCGCGCGACCACCGAGTGAGTACGCAAGTTGATCGAGGAGTTGATTACGTGTTGTTGAATACTTGTCATCATCTGGCAAAACCATTGTGTAACCAAGTGCACGACCACGCGGCATAATCGTAATTTTGTGAACAGGATCTGTATGTGGCAACGCATATGCAACAAGTGCATGTCCTGCTTCGTGATAGGCAGTAACGCGACGTTCGTCATCAGACATGATTCGAGATTTACGTTGTGGCCCAGCCATAACACGATCAATCGCTTCATCAAGTTCTGCGTGTGAAATAATTTTCTTCTCTTCACGTGCAGTCAAAAGCGCTGCCTCGTTCAGTACATTTGCAAGATCAGCGCCAGTAAATCCTGGTGTGCGACGTGCATAGGAAATGAGTTCAACATCTTTTCCAAGTGGCTTGCCCTTTGCATGCACCTTTAGAATTTCTTCGCGACCTTTTAGGTCTGGTCTATCAACCGCGATTTGGCGATCAAAACGTCCTGGACGAAGTAGTGCTGGATCCAAAACATCTGGACGGTTTGTAGCAGCAATAAGAATGACTGAACCATTTGCTTCAAAGCCATCCATCTCAACTAATAATTGATTGAGAGTTTGCTCGCGCTCATCGTGTCCGCCACCCATACCTGCACCACGTTGGCGACCGACTGCATCAATTTCGTCAACAAAAACAATTGCTGGTGCATGAAGTTTTGCTTGCGCAAATAAATCTCGCACACGCGCTGCACCGACACCAACAAACATTTCTACGAAATCAGAACCGGAAATTGAATAGAAAGGAACGCCTGCTTCTCCTGCGACCGCGCGAGCAAGAAGTGTCTTTCCTGTTCCTGGAGGGCCGTATAACAAAACACCCTTTGGAATCTTTGCGCCAATTGCTGCGTACTTAGGTGGATTAGCTAAGAAGTCTTTGATTTCGCGAAGTTCTGCAATTGCTTCATCTGCGCCGGCAACATCAGCAAAAGTAGTTTGCGGAACATCTGGATCTTGTAACTTTGCACGTGAGCGACCAAATGAAAATACTTTTCCGCCGCCTTGCGCCTGACTCATCATGAAGAAGAAGAGCAGACCGATAAGCAAGATTGGTGCAAATGAAAGTAGGAATGACACAAAGATAGATTGTGATGGAACATCAACTGTCCAACCCTTTGAAGGTGGATTACCAGTTAGCGCATCAATGACTGTCGGCTCTTGGCGAACTACATATGAAGCAACAACTTTGCTTGCACCATTAATTGTTTTGCCAGATTTCAAATCAAGTCTAAGTTTTTGTTCTTTATCGATAAGCACTGCAGAATCAACCTCAGATTTTGAAATTGCATCTAAGGCCTGCGAAGTTTTAATCTGCGTGTATTCATTTCCCGCATTTGTGATCTGACCAAATACTGTGACAGCGACAATTGCAGCAACAATCCAAAATAGTGGCCCACGAAGAATTCGTTGTGAACGAGTCAATTGCTTCTTTGGTCCATGCTTTGCCGATTTTTTCTTAGGCAACTTAATTGGATTTGGTTTCTTTGCTTGCGCCATTGCGTGCTCTCCTAGGAGTACATGTGCTTTGCAAGCACACCAATAAAGGGAAGGTTGCGATATTTTTCATCAAAATCTAATCCGTAGCCAATTACAAAATCAGTTGGTATATCAAATCCAACGTACTTAACATTCACTTCTACTTTTGCAGCTTCAGGTTTACGAAGGATTGTAAGAATTTCAACATTAGCAGCGCCACGAGATTCCAGGTTTGCTTTCAACCAAGAAAGCGTCAAACCTGTATCGACGATATCTTCAATAACTAAAACATTGCGGCCCGTAATGTCACGATCAAGATCTTTCAGAATACGAACAACACCACTAGATTTCGTGCCAGAGCCGTAGGAAGAAACTGCCATCCAATCCATTTCAACGTGCCGTTGCATTGCACGTGAGAGATCGGCAACTGCCATGACCGCGCCTTTTAAAACACCAAGTAATAGAAGATCTTTACCTGCATAATCTTTATCAACTTGCGCAGCTAACTCTTTAATTCGTTTTTGCAAATCTTCTTCGCTCACAATGACGCGTTCAATATCTTTTGATACTGCGCTGAGATCCAAGAGTTGCTCCTTCTAATTAGTTAGTCCGCGACGGTAGTTCTACCGTGAGAGCGAAAGTCTGCCCGAAATTCGGCTAACTCTCACACCGCCAGGAAGATCAGACGGGCCTTGCCCGCTCCAATCGGTGATGAACGCCTCAATTGGGGTGATGTGATCGGCGCTGAGGGACCCCGTGGGAGCACCTGCGGCGTAAATCGCCAATCTAAGAACACGAGTACGAATCGCTTTTGGTAATTTTTCAAGGCGAGCAATTTCTAGAGAAAGCGGTTCATGGGCCGCAAATTCTGTCTCTGCTAATTCGTCAAGTGCATCGGCGTCATCGCGTAACAACGACGCAGTGCGTGCAAGTGCCGCCGCAATTCCTGGGCCCAGATTTTTTTCTAAATTAGGAATTACATCTGTTCGAACTCGAACACGTGTAAATGTTTTATCGGCGTTGTGCGGATCATCCCAATAATCTAACTTTGCTTCAGCACATGCAGCCAAAGTTTCTTCGCGAGTAATTGCGAGAAGTGGCCGCAGATACTTTCCCTTACGCGCAGCCATTGCAGATAATGAACGCGCACCCGATCCACGTGCTAATCCAAGTAAAACACTTTCGGATTGATCATCGCGAGTGTGCCCAAGAAAAATAAATGCGGCACCGGTTTTTTCAGCACATGCATCGAGAGCCGCATATCGTGCACGCCGTGCGGAAGCTTCTAAGCCGTCAGTAATATCAACATCAACTTTGATGACGTGCGTTTTTTCAATTCCCATTTTTGCAAGCGCAGCAACGACTTTTTCTGCTTGCACTGATGATTGTGATTGCAGTTGGTGATCGACAGTGACGCCTTCAATACGCACAGCAAATTTCGGTGCCTCCAAAGAAAGCACATAAGCAAGTGCCAGAGAATCTGCACCGCCGGAAACTGCTACAAGAATTAAATCACCAGCTGTGCAATCACTAAGTGCGCTACCTACGACAGAACGAATCGCAACGGTGTTGGCAGACATGGTCTAAGACTAGACCCGACCACCAAATGGCATAAGCCCCTTAACGCTGTAGATATTGGAGTACAGCAAGCCAGCGTTCTTTGAATTTGCTTCCCACATCATCCCGCCGCCTG
>WLNM01000121.1 GCA_009699825.1 Actinomycetota bacterium | reverse complement strand
CTAGCTAGGCAAGAACTGCTTAGCCTTTCCATCTCTGGCAAAGGCCATCAGCGTTAAGCCAAATTCGTGTGCAAGATCTATCGCTAGCGATGTTGGCGCACTGACGCCAACGAGTGCCGATACTCCTGCTGCAACAGATTTTTGAATGATTTCATAACCAACACGACCAGAGACAACAACTGTCCAATCACTTAGAGGCAACTCCCCTGCCATCAGTGCTGCACCAATTACTTTATCTACTGCGTTATGGCGACCAACATCTTCGCGAACGTAAACTGCTTTACCTTCTGGATTTACGAGAGCGGCTGCGTGCAAGCCACCGGTCTTGGAAAAAATTGCCTGGCGACCTTCCAGTAACGCTGTCATGCCAGCCAGTTCAGATAACGAATGTGTTGTCGGTGCGACTTTCTTAATTCCTCGCGCATGTAAATCTGAAATGTTTGTAGAACCGCAGACGCCGCAAGCAGATGTCATCGTGAATCTGCGTTCCATAGAACGCGGTGGCTTTGGAGCATTCGTCGTTATCTCTGCGATTACAACGTTTGCGCGTTGACGAGGAGTAAGCGATCTATCTGCACAAACTTTTACTTGAACCAATTCACTTGGATTACTCAAGAAACCTTCGCCCCACAAAAATCCTGCAGCGAGTTCGAGATCGGCACCTGGTGTGCGCATGGTTATGCCGAGTTGTTCTTCGTGCTCGCCTTGCTTGAGTCTTATCTCTAGTGGCTCTTCAACAACCACGGAATCAGAGGTTACCTCTGAAGAATCTGATTTTTGAACCTTAACTTTTGCAATAGATGAAGGTGCGCTATCTATCTCTTCATCGTTTGGCATGGCGATAAAACTCAAGATTTTCTGCTGGAAGCGGAGCATTGCCAAGAATCAAATCAGCAGCTTTTTCTGCAACCATCATGACAGGTGCGTAGATATTTCCATTTGTAACATAAGGAAATACAGAAGCATCTGCTATGCGAAGCCCGTTTACTCCGTGCACTTTCATTGTTTCTGGATCTACAACTGACATTTCATCGGTGCCCATCTTTGCTGTGCATGATGGATGCAGCGCAGTCTCGGCATCTTTGCGTACCCAATCCAAAACTTCTTGATCTGTTGTAACAGATTTTCCAGGTGATGTTTCACCTTCATTAAAGGGTTCCATCGCAGGTTGGGTCAAAATATTGCGAGCAACGCGAACTGCTTCTATCCATTCGCGGCGATCTTGATCTGTTGAAAGATAATTAAATTGCATTGCAGGTTTTTCAAATGGATTGGTGCTCTTAATTTTTAGCCACCCGCGAGCATCTGAATACATTGGTCCGACATGTACCTGGTATCCGTGACCACTCGTAGGACCACTTCCGTCGTAGCGAATTGCAAGGGGTAAGAAGTGAAACATCAAGTTTGGATAAGCAACGTCTTCATTGCTTCTAGTAAAGCCACCTGCTTCAAATTGATTAGAAGCGCCTGGGCCTTTTCTAAAGAATAACCATGCGGCGCCAATAAATGGGCGGCGCCAAAATTGTGTAATCGGTTGTTGTGATACAGGTTGCTTGCACTTGTACTGAACATAAACCTCAAGGTGATCTTGCAAATTAGCACCAACACCAGGCAAGTGCTTAACAACTTTGATGCCGAGTTTTGAAAGGTCTTCTTGGTTTCCAATTCCAGATAATTGCAAAACTTGTGGAGTATTTATTGCGCCACCGCACAAAATGACTTCCTTTGAAGTAAACGTCTGCTTCTTGCCCTTAATCATTACTTCAACACCGGTCGCAGTTGTTCCGTCAAATAAAACCTTGGTGACGTGTGCTTTAGTCTTGAGGGTCAGGTTCTTGCGATTTAGTACTGGATATAAATAGGCACGGGCTGCGCTTAATCGACGGCCACGATAAACATTTCGATCAAATGCTGCGAAGCCTTCTTGGCGATAACCGTTGACATCATCTGTTCGTGGATGGCCTGCTTGTTCAGTTGCTTTAAAGAAAGCGTCAAAGAGTGGACCCTTTGCAGGACCACGTTCTAATTTAAGTGGACCATTATTTCCACGGAATGGATTCTTTGGATCTGCTAAACAATTTTCTAATCTTTTAAAATATGGCAAACAGTGGGCGTAATCCCAATTCTGCATTCCTTTGTCTTTGGACCAGCGTTCGTAATCAAGTGGATTACCACGTTGCCAGATTTGACCATTGATTGAAGATGAACCACCCAATACTTTCCCGCGAGCGTGATAAACGCGGCGATTATTCATAAATGGTTCTGGTTCGGATTCATACATCCAGTCATAGTGTTTATTGCCAATTGGAAATGCCAATGCTGCAGGCATGTGAATAAATACATCCCATTTGTAATCACGGCGTCCTGCTTCAAGAACTAAAACTTTATGTGAAGGATTTGCACTCAGACGATTAGCGAGCGCGCAACCAGCTGAACCACCACCAACAATGATGTAGTCATACTGCGCGCCCATGTGAGAAGTCTACTAATAAAGCAAGGCCCTTACTCAGTGACTTACACCGAGTAAGGGCCTTGCTTCTTAGGATGTTTTTTCTTACTTACCAATCCATGAAGCAACTGTTGCAGCGTTAGCATCAATCCACTTCTTGGCTGCATCTTCTGCTGTCATACCACCCTCAAGATCGGCTGCGACACCGTTCTGATCAGCATTAGTCCACGAGAAGTTCTTAACAAGTGAAGTAAATGGATCATTAGCATCGTTGAGCTTCTTAGAGATCAACTTAAGTAGTGGTGTTGATGGGTAGTCGGTTAGACCACTTGCCGCTGCTGGATCGCTCCAGTCATTGGCAGGGAACTTAACGCGAGCAGCTTCAAGTGTTGGAAGCTTGGAGTGAAGTGTCCAAGGCTGCCATGCATAACCAATGAATGGCGTCTTGTTTTCTTCTGCCTTCAAGAAGCCATCAACGAGGGCAGCTTCTGAACCTGAGAAGATAACTTTGAAGTTTAACTTGTTAGCAGAAACCATCTTTTCACCGATAGTTGTGTAACCAGTTGGGCCTTCAAACCATGCACCCTTGCCACCTGAATCAGCAGTCTTAAACAAATCTGCATATTTATTTAAGTTCTTTGAATCAGTGATATCTGGATACTTTTCAACCATCCATGGAGCGACATACATGCCGATAATTCCAATGTTTCCGTTTTCGCCAGCTTCTACTACAGCTCCGCGATCAGTCCAGTCCTTCCAGCGTCCGCCGCCCCAATCTTCGATAACGACGTCGAT
>WLNM01000120.1 GCA_009699825.1 Actinomycetota bacterium | reverse complement strand
CCAGATCACGTGGGCCACACATTCACAATCCACGGAATGGCAGATGCGCAGAATCAAATATTTGTCAGCGTTCCGATGATGGCTGTTCCTGAAGATGAAATGCCTGAAGAGGGATATACATCTTCACCAATGGTTACAACATTTACTTTTATCACCGGCGATGCTGGTGAGTACATCTGGAATTGTGAATATCCATGTGGCGACGGAACAATCGCCAAGTTTGGAAATGCAATGTCCACGATGGGATTTATGTCCGGTCACTTCCACGTTGTGAATGCGTAAGGGGAAAATGATGAGCAATCAACTTATGCACCGGAGCAAGTGGTGGAGCAAGAAGGATGTAAAACTCACAGCTGTCCTTACGGTAATTATTTCTGTCATTGTTGGATTTGTTGGAACTTGGTTTCATACCTACTTTATGCCAGCCCCAGCATCAGAGACGATGTCTGAAGTTATTAAATTAATTCAAGTATTTACTTGGGCGGCGTCTCCAGTTGTTGGACTCGTTGGCGCGATGGCAGTTGTGACTCTCCTGACGAAGGGTCATTACGGCGATAATCCACCACCGGATGCTGACCACGCTGTACGCAACTCCCCTCGCATTGGTGCGCTGTGGATTGTTGTTTCATCCATCTTGTGTTTGTTTGCCGTAATTACGGGTCTAGTTGTCCTACAAGAAGATTCAAAAGCCATTCTTGAAGACCAGACAATTGAAGTGAATGTCACTGGCCAGCAATGGGTCTGGAACTTTGATTACGAAAATGGCGCACGCAGCAATGTTTTGTATTTACCAATTGATAAACCAGCTATTTTTAATATCACTAGCGTTGATGTAAAGCACTCTTTCTGGATTGTTCAGATGGGCATCAAGATGGATGCAAATCCTGGCTACACAACTCAGGTTGCAGTAACTCCAAACAAGATTGGTATTTTTGATATTAGATGCGCAGAACTCTGCGGTCTATTACATGCATACATGCAGAACAAGGTGCACGTTGTTTCGCAAGGCGAATATGACCAATGGCTTAAAGATCAGGCCGCGTTCGAAGGAGCAGGCGCATGACTACAACCCTGAATCACTCAGAGACAACAAGTAAAAAAGCTCTGATCGAACGACTTAACTTTTTTACAGCACTTGCACTCGGCGCAATCAGCGCAATCGTTGTATGGCGACTCACTCTGCAATTCTTACCGGCGGACGCAGAAACTTCTAAGTTCTTCAATCGCGAAGACAAAATCACGTTGCTTTCTATGATTGCGTGGTTTATTGGATTCATGACAGGTATCGGCGCGATGATTGCACCGTTTAGATGGTTACTTGGAAAAGATTTAAACCATAAAGAGAATATGTATTACGCCGGTAAAGACATGGGCGTGATGCGTTACTTCAAATTTACAACTGATCACAAAGTTGTGGGAATTCAGTACCTCATTGGAACCATGGTTATCTTCGGTATCGGTGGAATTCTTGCAATGTTAATCCGTGCCAACTTAGGCACCCCAGAAGGTGGCTGGTTACATCCTCAGGCGTATAACGCAATTGTTGGTACTCACGGAATTTTGATGATTGTCGGAACAATCATCATGGTTACTGGACCATTTGGTAACTTCATTATGCCGATCATGATCGGCGCGAGAGATATGGCATTTCCTCGTCTGAATGCGCTTTCGTTCTGGCTCATTGTTGCCGCTGCTGTTCCATTGCTATGGGGCTTATTTATTGGCGGCATTTCAACAGGATGGTCTGCATATAACCCACTTGCATCTCAAGCACCGCTTGGAATGAATGGGTACATCATGTACATCTGTATTTTTGCACTCTCAACAATGGTTGCAGGTGCAAACATCACAACCACAGTTGTAAAGATGCGCGCTAAGGGCATGACATGGAATCGCACACCAATCTTTATTTATGGTGTTGTGGCATCCGTTGCATTAGCTCTTCCAGCATTTCCTGTCTTCTTCTTATCTCAGGTTATGTCAGCGATGGATCGCGCACTCGGAACTTCTTTCTACAACTCAGCAAATGGCGGCAGCGGTTGGTTGTATGAAAACTTGTTCTGGTTGATGGGTCACCCAGAGGTCTACGTAATTCTTATCCCAGCAGTTGCAGCTCTTATGGAAATTGCACCAGTCTTTACTCGTCGCCCACTCTTCAGCTTTAACTTAGCTGTCATGGGTATCGCAGGAATTTCTGGTTTATCTGTTCTTGTCTGGGCGCACCATATGTACATCAGTGGTTGGGCACCATTGCTTAACGCACCGTTTATGTTAACGACAGAGTTAATTTCGATTCCCACCGGTCTTCTCTTCTTAGTTCTTATCGGAACTCTATGGCGTGGACGTTTGTGGATGACAATGCCACTGCTATCTGTCTTTGCACTCTTGTGGAACTTCATGATCGGTGGAATCACCGGAATTTATCTATCAGATGTTCCTGCTGATGCGTTCTTACACGGTTCTATGTATGTAACTGCGCACTTCCATTACACATTGATGGGCGCTGGTTTAACGGGAGCACTAGCTGCACTTGTTTATTGGTTCCCAAAGATGACAGGTCGCATGTTTGATAAAACTCTGTCCTGGGTTTCATTCTGGATGGTCCAAATCGGCTTCAATGTTGCCTTTATCGGAATGTTTGCAGTGGGTCTACAAGGTCAACCACGACGTGTTGAGGCCTACGCTGCACTATTTAATAACGGAAACCTCATTACAACAATTGGTGCATTTGTCATCATGGCTGGAATGTTGGTCTTGTTACACGGCGTTATCTCTTCATGGCGTAACGGAAAAATTGCACCAATGAATCCATGGCAAGCAAAGACACTCGAGTGGACAGTTTCTAATCCAGTTCCACTAGAAAACTTTGATGTGCTACCAACTGTTACATCAGATGCTTACGGTTATGGAAAGGCACAATCATGAGTACTGAAACACACGCACACCACGAACATCCAGATGTAGTTGGAAGTCGTAACCGTCTCGGAGTAATTCTGATTCTGGTTGCAGATATCGCCTTTGCACTCAGCATTCTCTTCGTGTATTTCTATTTACGCCAACAAAATGTGAATAGCATGTGGTTACCAAAAGCATCAGAAGAAGCGCCAGCAGTGCTGCCAATCTCTTCTCGCGGATCGTGGATTTTGACAGCTATTGCTGCCTTTGGTTTGCTCTGTCATTACTATGCACTCAAAGGTGTGCGTGCAGGCAATCAGACACAATTAAAACTTGGTGGACTAGTTGCACTTGTTGCATCAGCAGTTGCAATGGTT
>WLNM01000012.1 GCA_009699825.1 Actinomycetota bacterium | reverse complement strand
TGGTTGAACTATACAACAGCTAAATTAGCGACCGAAATCGTCATCGATACGCTCAATATCATCTTCACCAAAATAGGTGCCAGTTTGCACTTCGATGAAGATAACTTCTTCGGTTCCGATATTTGCGATTCGATGAAGTTGGCCGATTCCAACAGTGATTGTTCCACCTGGTGAAAGTTGTGAGACCTTTCCTTCAAGTGTTACTTCGGCATTGCCTTGAACAATAAACCAATGTTCAGAACGTTTTTGATGGCGTTGGTATGAAAGACGTTTTCCTGGGAGTAAATAAACACATTTGGTTTTATGTATTGAACTTTCCTGCAAGATTTCATAACGACCCCAAGGACGTTGTGATTCATCATGCGTACCCATTGTTAGATTCTTTCAGTTTTATTGATGAAGGGACAGCCCTACAAATAATGGAGGTGGAAACGGGATTTGAACCCGTGTAGAGGGATTTGCAGTCCCTTGCCTCGCCTCTCGGCCATTCCACCATAGAAAGACCGCCACTCTTAATCTTTTACAAGTGAAAAGATATCTAAGTGGCGGTGAATCAGAGCGGACGACCGGGTTCGAACCGGCGACCTGAACCTTGGCAAGGTTCCGCGCTACCAACTGCGCTACGTCCGCGTACTGCAGGGCAAAATCTATCCTATGAGTGCGCAAGAGCCAAAGCGAGGTGGCAGCGACTAAGTTGTCCGCATGAACGCAGGGGTTGAGCCGATCTTCTGGATGGGAAATCGTTATGCAACTGGTTTGCAGCGAATAACACATGATCCCCGAGAAATTACTAGTGAAGGCTTTTGGGCTATTTCTATTTCATTTGAAGGTCAATGGACGTGTGCTAATTTTGCAAACGTTTCGGAATCGCAATTTGCTCAAAGCGACTCGCAATTGGTTACTTCAGAATTTCAATCATCGATCGGCCGCGATACGTACATCGACTATGTGAAAGCAATTCAAGAAGATATTTCCAATGGCTGGGTATACCAAGTTAATGCGTGCCGAATATTGAGTGCATCTATCGACAAGGATTTTTCACTCGCACCATTGTTTGCATCGATTTTGCGAAATAATCCCGCACCCTATGTCAGTTATTTGCGAATCCCAGGAATAGAGATTGCTTCGGCATCTCCAGAACTATTCCTTAAGCGAAAAGGCAACATCGTCACGTCGTCTCCGATAAAGGGTACTCGCCGCACAGGAGGTGCTGAGTTTGGGAGTAAAGACACGGCCGAGAATGTGATGATCGTAGATTTGATACGAAATGATTTAGGGCAAATTTGTAAAGATGGATCTATTGATGTGCCGCGTTTATTGGGTATAGAACAGCATCCAGGAATCGATCATCTTGTATCGGATGTAACGGGTGAATTAAAGGAGAATTTATCGTGGCAGGAAATAATCGAACCATTGCTACCACCGGGATCTGTCAGCGGTGCTCCTAAATCTTCTGCTGTAAAAATAATTGCTGAACACGAGAAAGTGCGTGGAGTTTACTGTGGCGCAATCGGATGGATAGAAGGCGACGCGTGCGAATTAGCTGTTGCGATTCGAACTTTTTGGAAAGAAGCAAACCTTTTGAAATTCGGAACAGGTGCCGGAATAACGTGGGCAAGTGATGCCGAATCTGAGTGGGAAGAAACAGAGTTAAAAGCAGAGCGATTAATTAAAATTGCATCGGGAAAAATCACATGAAGATTTGGCTCAATGATGCACTCGCGGAATCGAGCGCACTTGAATTAGGTGCCGATAATTGGCCAGATGGTTTTGGTGTCTTTGAAACAATTAAAACCGTTAATTCCGTTCCATATGCACTCAACCGTCATATGAGGCGAGCTCTCGATGGTGGTGCAAAGGTTGGTGTTGCGATACCAGGTGAAGAGCGCATACGCACGGCCATAGATCACTTAATGGCCGAAAATAATCATTCAGTTGGACGATTGCGATTGCTTTTCAAAGAAGATGGCACGTTTATCGCAACACATGATCCTTATGAAGAGCTTGATCATAATTTGAAGCTTTGTACTTATTCAGTGCAAATAGATATCAAGGGTGTCCCTGCGAAAACATTTCCTTATACATCGAGATTAGAAATTTTGAAGAGTGCAAAGCAACAGGGCTGCGATGAAGCGATTGTTATTAATAGTAATCACGAAGTTTGCGAGGGCGCTGTTTCAAATCTGATGTTTTACACCGATGGAATGTGGGTGACGCCGCCAATTACCCAAGGCGTATTGCCTGGAGTAATGCGTGCATTGGTTATCGAAAATTTGCCCGTAAGGGTCAGAAAAATAGACACCAATGATCTTTCGCATGTCCAAGCAGCCATTGTTCTGTCCAGTTTAAAAATTGCGATTCCTGTTCAAAGCATTGATGGGCGAGTGATGCCGGATTTACAAGTTAGTCAATTATTTGCGCAACAAATCCGAGAAATGGCCGTACGGACTTCGGTAGGCTAGGGGTATGTCCGAGATCTCAATCATCGTTGATGGAGTTGCCGTCAACGTTGCGGCCGATCAAAAACCCACTCACATTTTTGCTGAACGCAAAGATGTAATTGTTTGCAAAATAAATGGTGAGCTAAAAGATCTTTGGACCGACATCAAGTCGGGTGATGCTATTGATTCTGTAACAATTTCATCCCCTGAAGGTTTAGCTGTTTTGCGCCACTCAACCGCCCACGTAATGGCGCAGGCAGTTCAGAGTGTTTTTTCTGGAACGAGGTTGGGAATCGGTCCACCGATTACAGATGGTTTCTATTATGATTTTGATCCGGAGCGTCCATTTAACCCAGATGATTTTGAAAAAATTGAATCAACGATGCGCAAAATCATCAAAGATGGTCAGCGATTTAAGCGCCGTGTAACGAATGAAAAAGATGCTTTGAAGGAACTTGCTCACGAACCGTATAAATGCGAACTCATCGGTTTGAAATCAGGCGCGGGTGATGAAGCAAGCGTTGAAATTGGCGGTGCCGAATTAACTATTTATGACAATTTAGGTCGCGATGGCCAGCCTGTATGGAGTGATTTATGTCGTGGTCCACATCTACCATCCACAAAACATATTCCTGCATTTAAATTGATGCGAAGTGCTGCCGCATATTGGCGTGGTTCTGAGAAAAATCCGATGCTGCAAAGAATTTATGGAACAGCGTGGCCTACACAAGAAGAGTTAGATGCCCATCTTGAATTATTAGCTGAGGCAGAAAAACGTGACCATCGTCGACTTGGAAATGAGTTAGATCTCTTTTCATTCCCAGAAGAAATTGGTTCTGGATTAGCAGTCTTTCATCCAAAGGGTGGCATTGTGCGAAGAGCGATGGAAGATTATTCACGTATTCGTCATGAAGAAGAGGGCTACGAATTTGTTTATTCACCGCACCTGACAAAAGCCGCATTATTTGAAACATCCGGTCACTTGGATTGGTATTCAGAAGGAATGTATCCACCGATGATTTTGGATGAAGAACACCATCCTGATGGCACAATCAAAAAAGCTGGGCAGCAGTACTACATGAAACCGATGAACTGCCCATTTCATAATTTGATTTTCCGTGCACGTGGACGTTCTTATCGCGAACTACCACTTCGACTCTTTGAATTTGGAACCGTTTATCGCTACGAAAAATCGGGTGTGATGCACGGTCTCACTCGCGCCCGTGGTTTTACGCAAGACGATGCGCATATTTATTGCACGAAAGAGCAGATGCCTGCTGAACTCGATTCGTTGTTAACTTTTGTACTCAATTTATTACGTGATTACGGACTCAACGATTTCTATCTCGAACTATCGACTCGAAACCCAGAGAAATCTGTTGGAGAAGATAAGGATTGGGCGGAGGCGACAGAAGCACTTCGCAAAGCGGCAGAAGCGCAAAAATTGGAACTAGTCCTCGATGAAGGTGGCGCAGCATTTTACGGACCAAAGATTTCCGTGCAAGCAAAGGATGCAATCGGTCGTACGTGGCAGATGTCGACGATTCAGGTTGATTTTCAATTACCACAACGATTCGAACTCGAATATTCAGCAGCTGATGGAACTCGTCAACGTCCAGTCATGATTCACCGTGCACTCTTTGGTTCGATCGAACGTTTCTTTGGCGTACTTACAGAACATTATTCAGGAGCATTTCCACCATGGCTTGCACCCCTTCAAGCAGTAGGCATTCCCGTAGCCGACGCATTTGCAGATTATTTGGCGGATGTAATTTCGCAGATGAAAAAGGCTGGGATCCGCGCCGAATTAGATGCATCCGATGACCGCATGCAGAAAAAAGTTCGTAACGCGCAAATGCAAAAGATTCCATTCATGGTTATCGCCGGCGAAGAAGATCAAAAAGCTGGCGCTGTTTCTTTTAGATACAGAAATGGCGAACAAAAGAATGGAATTTCAATTGCTGATGCGATTAAAGAGATTAAAGAAGCAGTAACGAAACGAATTCAGGTTTAGTTTGATGCATGTCGAAGGTGGTGCAGGTATCCCAGATTCATGGTCACGCTTGTGGGCTCCTCATCGCATGGATTATTTAAAGGGTGAAAATAGACCTCTTGAAGGAAACGACGTGGCTTGCCCATTTTGTAGCATTCCTGCGTTGAGCGATGAAAATGGATTGATCGTTCATCGAGGTGTTACTGCATACGTTGTCATGAATTTGTATCCTTACAACGCAGGACATGTTCTTGTATGCGCGTATCGTCACGTCGCTGATCTCACAGATCTAACCGAAGCTGAGCGGAACGAAATTTCTTTATTAAGCGCCCAAGCAATGAAAACTTTGCGAAAAGTTTCCAACGCTGCGGGGTTTAACCTCGGAATGAATCAAGGTGCACTATCTGGCGCTGGAGTTGCAGAACACATTCACCAACATGTTGTTCCGAGATGGGGAGGCGATGCCAACTTCATGCCAATTATTGGTCAGACTAAAGTTTTACCTCAGTTATTGGCTCAAACGCGTAGCGATTTAGCAGCGGGCTGGGTCAACGATTAATTTCGGCCAGATACCGTTTAACAATATCTACACCAATATTTTTTTCAATCCACACGGGAATTGCTGGAAAGAGTAAACCGGCTGCAAAAGAACCTTCTCCCATTACGGCCATATGAGATTTATATTCTTCAACAAACTCGCTTACTAAAGTTTTGTGTTCTGGATCGCTGGGAATGATTTTTGCGGGAGATGTTGAGTAGTCAATGATTTCTTGTGTATCGAGACTAATGAGAGCGCACGGAGAACCTGAATCATCGTGCAATACCAAGTAAGGCGTAACTACCTGGTCAAAGAGACGATTAGCAAGCAACACTGCATCATCGAAGTCAGCTTCACCACTTTCCAAATTGGTTACAACAATTAAACGAGGAGTTTGAAACTCATCTAATTTTGTCCAATTAGAAACTGTTTCTTCATCGACGCCGCTGTTTGGATTAATGACAAATACGGCAACGTCTTCTGAGCCGAGCACCTCAGTGTTGTAGGTAGCGCCAAGGAGGGTGGCTACAGATTCGGGGTGCGCACTGGGATGCCCGTACACGCTGATGCGTATTTCGGAACTATGAGTTGGCATGGCCTCAGCCTACGATGTACCCAATGATTAGCGAAGTTCTAAAACCTGCGGTCACGCGAATGATTTCTCCGGTGGCTCGATTCTTCCTACGAATCGGATTAACACCCAATGCAGTCACTGCCATCGGAGCTATATGCGTTGTCATTAGCTCTTTGTATTTCTTTCCTCGTGGAGAGTTTTTCGTTGGAACTTTAGTGATCACGGTTTTCATGCTCAGCGATTTATTTGATGGCGCTATGGCAAGAATTAGTGCTGCCGGTTCTAGTAAATGGGGAGCATTCCTAGATTCAACTGTTGACAGAATTTCCGATTCAGCAATTTTGTGCAGCATTGCAATTTACCTAATTAACGCGGAAGATTCCTTATCTACTGTGTATTTGGTGTGCCTAATCACGGGAATGTTAATTTCTTACATTCGAGCCAAGGCAGAAAGCATGAATATTGCATGCAGTGGCGGCATTGCCGAGCGCACAGAACGAGCAATTATTGTTTTAGTTGGAACAGGTTTTCATGGGCTAGGCGTCCCTTACGCACTTTCGATTAGTGCATGGCTGCTCGCAATACTTGGCATCATTACAACTTTTCAACGATTAATAATTGTAAAACGCGCGATTTAACATGAAAGAAAGTCTCATTGGGTGGGCATACATTTTTGCCTGGAAAATATTAAGGGTCATACCCGAATCTTCGGCGTATTCACTCTTTAATCGAGGTGCACGATTCTTGGTTAAGCAAAATGGTAAAAGTGTTCAACGCTTAAGAAGTAACTTGCAGCGAGTTAAACCAGATTTTTCGGAATTGCAGATTCAAAAACTTCTTGAGGATTCCATGGCCTCGTACATGAGATATTGGTGTGACACTTTTAGATTTCCGAATTGGGATAATGAGCGCATTACTTCTACGGTAACTGTGACAAGGGAAAATTTATTATTGGACGGAATCACAAGTGGTCGCGGAGTTATTGTCTCGTTACCTCATGCAGGCAATTGGGATCATGCTGGTGCGTATTTCTGTCTCAAAGGAATACATTTAGTAACTGTTGCCGAAAGGCTTAAACCTGAGAGATTATTTCTCGAATTTCTTCGTTACAGACAAGCAATGGGCATGGAAGTTCTTGCGTTGGATTCCAGATCGATAGCCACATTGGCACAAAGGCTAAGAGAAGGTCATCTCGTTGCACTCGTTGCCGACCGAGATCTTTCAAAATCCGGAATAGACGTCGATTTCTTTGATGGGCGTGCACGAATGCCTGCAGGTCCAGCGGTGCTAGCAATAAAAACTAGTGCAATTCTACTTACGACATTTGTACATTACACAGAACGTGGGATACATATAACTTTCGATGAAATTGCTGTTCCGGAGAGTGGATCCCAAGAAGCCAAGGTTTCTACCCTGGTTCAAAAATCGGCGAATAATTTTGCTAAAGGTATTGCCCAATTTCCACACGATTGGCACATGCTTCAACGAATTTGGATTGATGAAGATTTTAAGGAACAAATTTGATGCTAAAGCGCTCTCTTAAAATTGGAATTGTTTGTCCATATGGTTGGGATACACCTGGTGGAGTACAAAATCATGTTCGTGATTTAGCTGAATATCTGATTGCAGCCGGACACGATATTTCTGTGTTAGCACCGGTTATTGATGAAACAAATATTCCTTCATATGTAGTGAGCGCAGGAAAACCAATTGCGATTCCTTATAACGGAGCAGTAGCACGAATCTTGTTTGGGCCAATTGCTTTTGCCAGAGTGCGCCAATGGATCGCACAAGGTGATTTTGATATTTTGCATCTTCACGAGCCAGGGATTCCATCTATTTCATTATTGGCTTGTTGGGCGGCAGAAGGACCAATGGTTGGAACTTTTCATGCCGCTGCCAAGAGACAGAAAGCTATTTTTGCTATTGGACCGATCCTTGAGCCAGTAATTGAAAAGTTATCTGCGCGCATTGCTGTGAGTGAAGCCGCTCGTGCAACTTTAACTGAGCACCTAGAAACAGATGCAGTTGTGATCCCAAATGGGATTTACGCAGATCGATACAGAGATGGTGTTGCTCAACCACAATGGCAAGGCAATACTCTCGGATTTATAGGACGTTTCGAGGAACCGCGCAAAGGATTATCCGTTCTAATCGATGCTCTACCAATTATTTCTCGCTTTGCACCCGATGTGCGAGTTTTTATTGCTGGCCCAGGTGAAAATAAAGAAACCTACGAATCAATTGATCCGCAGTTACGTTCCAGATTTACTTTTCTTGGAAAAATTAGTGAGCAAGATAAGGCAAATTTTTTATCGTCGATATCTTTATACATTGCACCTAATACTGGTGGTGAATCCTTTGGCATAATTTTGGCTGAAGCACTAGCTGGCGGCGCAACAGTAGTAGCAAGTGATATTCCAGCTTTTGATTCATTGCTCAATCACGGCCAGTATGGCGAACTATTTGAATCGGAAAGCTCTACTGAACTTGCTAAGCGTGTGATTGACCTTTTACGAGATGAGAAGCGACGAATTGCTCTCGGTGCAGCAGGTAAAAAGCATGCCCAACAATTTGACTGGAAAGTTGTGGCCGATCAAATTTTTTCAATTTATGAGATGTCTTTAGTTGCTGGAGAAAAAGTAAGATTGACCTCAGAAAATCGTGCATGGAGTAGATTTATAGGACGCGATCAACGAGGGGACGCTTAAATGGAACCCTTTCTGCTCTTAGGAATTTTTGTAATAATTTTCATTTGGTATCTAACCTTTTTAGCAACTCGTCTTGACCGACTTCACCACCGTGTTGAAACCAGTTGGGCAAATTTGGATGCGTTGCTTCAACGACGTGCAGCAATCGGTCTTGAGATTGCTCGCAGTGAAATCGCTGATCCCGCATCTGCAATGCTCTTGACGGCTGCTGCTTATCAAGCACGTGAAGCAAGCATTGCCAATCGATCTATCGCTGAAAGCGGATTATCAGGTGCTCTTGGCCTTTTATTGGCCGATGGCCAGAGCAACCATCGGCCCGCAGAAGTAGTATTGCTCCGTGAGTTATCAGAATTGACAGACAAGGTCAGAATCGCAATTGCTCTACATGTTGACGCTGTAGCAAGAACTCACTTAGTTCGCAGTAAATATATTGTTCGTATATTTCGATTAGCGGGTACAGCACCGCTTCCAATTACTTATGAGTTTGAATCCGATGTTCTCTAAAATTAAATCCCTATTCGTTTTCGCAATGTATGCGGTGATATTAAGCGTTGCTGGGTGCGCATCAATACCCGAAAATGTCACGCAGGTGATTCCAAAACCGATACAACACAATATTTTAAGTGGTCGAGAAGGTGAAAATGGTCCAGTACTTGTTGTGAAGATTGATGACACATCAAATGCACACCCACAAGTAGGTTTGGAATCTGCTGATGTAGTTTACATAGAACAAGTAGAAGGTGGTCTTACACGATTAGCAGCGGTTTATTCCTCTAATATTCCGCCGCGAATAGGTCCTGTCAGAAGTGCACGCATTAGCGATATCGAACTGCTGGCTCAATATGGTCACGTGGGGTTCGCCTTTAGCGGTGCGCAACACAAATTACTTCCGGTGATCGCTGCTGCCAACCTGGCAGATATTGGTGCGATGCGGCGGGGCTCCACATATTTTGTAACCGATCCAACTCGAATTAGACCGTACGCATTGTTTGTTAATGCCCAAGCACTTATGTTGAATGAAAAAACGCTAGGTACGGTCATTGATTCAGCGAAGAGTGTTGGATGGAGTTTTTCCGAGAAGTTGGAAAATGAAGGTTTCGAAATCACCGATGCCACTATGCATTGGCCGGCACAGAGATATGTAGCGCAATGGGATCAAACAAGTAGTCGTTGGTTGTTAAATGTTAATTCAATGCCAGATGTATCCGATCTTGGAAATAATCTTGGTCCAACAACATTGGTAATTCAAATTGTTTCGATTACTCCCTCCGAGTACGGTGACAAATTTGGTGGCATCACTCCGTTCTCGCAAACCGTCGGGACGGGCAAGGCATATGTTCTGCGCGATGGAACTGTGATTCAAGCAACGTGGAGTCGACCAGATTCTTTATCGGCAACGACATGGACGGACGCAACTGGGGCAGAAATAAAATTTGCACCGGGACAAATTTGGGTAGCTCTGACAGATAAAGAGCCAGATTTCACGCGCAAACCTGTGAGCGCGCCAACTCCAACTTCAAAGTAGTATTAGCCCCCTATTCATACAGGGAGTTGTAATGGCACAGGAAAGTGGAACATCACGCGTTAAGCGCGGCATGGCAGAGATGCTCAAAGGCGGCGTCATCATGGACGTCGTTAATGTTGAGCAAGCAAAAATTGCCGAGGATGCTGGCGCAGTTGCAGTGATGGCACTTGAAAGAGTTCCAGCAGATATCCGCGCACAAGGTGGCGTGGCTCGTATGTCTGATCCAGACATGATTGCTGCAATTCAAGCCGCAGTATCAATTCCTGTAATGGCTAAAGCTCGCATTGGTCACTTTGTTGAAGCGCAAATTTTGCAGAGTTTGGGTGTTGACTACATTGATGAATCAGAAGTTCTTACGCCAACTGATTACACCAATCACATTAACAAATGGGATTTCACAGTTCCCTTTGTTTGTGGTGCAACTAATTTGGGTGAAGCGCTTCGTCGTATCAATGAAGGCGCCGCAATGATTCGCTCTAAAGGTGAAGCAGGCACTGGTGATGTTTCAAATGCGATGACGCATATGCGCCAAATTGGTGGAGAAATTCGTCGCCTCACTTCCATGCGAGAAGATGAACTCTACGTTGCTGCAAAAGAAATGCAGGCTCCTTATGATTTGGTAAAAGAAGTTGCAGCTAATGGAAAACTTCCAGTTGTTCTTTTTACAGCGGGCGGAATAGCAACTCCAGCGGATGCTGCACTCATGATGCAAATGGGCGCCGATGGGGTATTCATCGGTTCAGGTATCTTCAAATCCGGTGATCCAAAGAGTCGTGCATCAGCATGCGTGAAGGCAACTACTTTCTATAATGATCCAAAAGTTGTTGGCGATGCTTCTCGTGGGCTTGGTGAAGCCATGGTGGGTATCAACGTTGCAGATCTGCCAGCACCACATCGTCTCTCTGAACGTGGTTGGTAGTAAAACACTTGCAAGTTGGAGTTTTGGCTTTACAAGGTGATTTTCGCGAACATCTAAATGCTTTGACGCAGTGTGGAGTTCAAGGTGTTGAGGTCCGAACTCCTTTAGAGTTAGAAAAAATTGATGCACTCATAATTCCAGGCGGAGAATCCACCACAATAGTTTCTCTTGCGAAAACTTTTGAAATCTTTGAACCAATAAAAAAACGAATCGCAAAAGGGATGCCTACATATGGCTCTTGTGCTGGAATGATTATGTTGGCAGATCACATAGTGGCGGCGAAAGATGGTCAAGAAACTTTTGGTGGAATTGATATAACAGTTCGTCGCAATGCGTTCGGACGCCAGGTTGATTCTTTTGAAAGCGACATTTCGGCTCCAGCGATTTCAAATTCTCCGATACGTGCAATTTTTATCAGAGCACCGTGGGTTGAAAAAATTGGCAAAGGTGTTGAAGTGTTGGCAAGTTTTCAAGGCAGCGATGGTGCATCTCATGCCGTCGCCGTACGTCAAGGGCATTTATTGGCTACAGCTTTTCATCCCGAAATTACCGATGATTTCAGCGTTCATAGGTATTTCTTGGAGAAAGTTTGTACGTAGAAATATCTCAGGATTGCGATAAAGTAAGGTTCGAATAAACATACGTTCAGGTGAGGTGTTAAATGTCCGGCCATTCCAAGTGGGCGACTACAAAGCATAAGAAGGCCATCATCGATGGCCGCCGTGCCAAGAATTTTGCGAAGTTGATTAAGGCTATCGAAGTAGCTTCGCGCAATGGTGGCCCAGATATGGAAGGTAACCCAACACTTTTTGATGCAGTGGCAAAGGCTAAAAAGAATTCAATGCCCGCAGATAACATTGAACGAGCAATAAAGCGAGGCGCTGGGCTTGAATCCGGCGGTGCTGATTGGCAAACAATTATGTATGAAGGTTATGGACCTCATGGTGTTGCGATAATGATTGAGTGTTTATCGGATAGTCGAAATCGTGCGGCATCAGAAGTTCGAGTTGCTGTTACGCGAAATGGCGGCACGATGGCAGATCCTGGTTCAGTTGCTTATCTGTTTCACCGCAAAGGTTTGATTGTTGTTAACAAATCTTCTGGTGCTACTGAAGAATCAATTCTCGAAGCAGTGCTCGAAGCTGGAGCTGAAGAAGTTAAAGATAGTGGTGATTCATTTGAAATTATTTGTGAAGCGAGTGATTTGGTAACTGCGCGCACCGCTTTACAGAATGCCGGAATAGATTACGAATCTGCGGATTCATCTTTCATTCCATCCATGACCATTGATTTAGATGCCGAATCGGCGACGAAAGTATTTGAACTTATCGATGCGATCGAAGAGCTAGATGATGTGCAAAATGTCTTCAGTAATGCAGATGTATCAGATGAAGTAATGGCGAGCCTGGCTTAATTTTTTCGCCTTACCTCTTAGGCTTGCGGCATGCGAGTTCTTGGAATTGACCCAGGTCTGACTAGATGTGGCGTTGGCATTGTTTCAGGAACCCCTGGGTCGGCTCTATCACTCGATGGTGTTGGTGTCATTATGACCGCGACTGATTTAGATCTTGATTTGCGATTACTTGAGCTACACGCGCGAATCACTGAATGGGTTCAAAAATACTCACCGGATGTGATGGCTGTAGAAAGAGTTTTCTCTCAACACAATGTACGAACTGTTATGGGCACAGGTCAGGCGGCTGGAATCGCTCTTTTGGTCGCAGCTCAACAAGGTGTTCCAGTCTTTATGCATACGCCTAGTGAAGTAAAAGCCGCCGTAACGGGATCTGGACGTGCTAATAAATCTCAAGTCTCAGAAATGGTAAAGCGTTTATTGAACTTACAAGAAATTCCAAAACCTGCTGATAGCGCTGATGCATTGGCATTAGCCATTTGTCATATTTGGCGAGGTTCAGGAAATTCAAAAATCAAAACAGCGTTGGCCGCCGAAAAAAAGCGATTGGCGGCTCTTAGATGATTGCTACGTTAAGCGGAACAGTGAAAACACTCTCTCCTGATAGAGCAATCATTGAGATAGGGGGAGTAGGTATGAGTGTTTTAATAAATGCTCATACGAGTGCATCGCTAACGGTAGGCGCACATGCCAATCTTTTTACATCCCTTGTAGTGCGCGAAGATTCCCTCACGCTCTTTGGATTTAGTGATGAACCATCACGAGTCCTATTTGAATTGGTTCAAACAGTTTCGGGTATTGGTCCGAAGGTTGCACTTTCGATTCTTGGCGCACTTACGCCTTCAGAGTTAGCCCATGCAGTGAATACCGAAAATATTTCAGCTATTGAGAAGGTGCCAGGAATTGGCAAAAAAGGAGCTCAACGTTTAATACTGGAACTTAAATCAAAGATAAGTGATTTTGGACAGGGAACATATACTCGAACGCATCAACCAGTGTGGCGTGAACAATTAACGAGTGCTCTTATCTCTCTAGGTTTTTCTGCAAAAGATTCTGATGACGCAATAAATTCAGTGCTATCTGATATTTCACAAGAAGATATTGCACAGATGGAGTTAGGCGAATTACTCAAACTTGCCCTCCAAAGTGGTAAAAAATGACACCAGATGATCGTTTAGTTACGCCGGCACTTCGAAGTGACGATGGCGCGGCAGAGAACGCCTTGCGTCCTAAAACTTTGCAAGATTTTATTGGTCAAGACCGAGTTCGCCAGCAGATAGATGTTTTGCTAAGCGCTGCTCGTAAACGCGAAAGCGCAGCTGACCATATTTTATTATCTGGCCCGCCGGGTTTGGGAAAGACGACATTGGCACTTATTTTGGCAAGTGAAATGAATACGCCAATTCGCGTAACAAGCGGTCCGGCCATTACGCACGCAGGTGATTTAGCAGCAATCCTGTCTTCATTGGTAGAAGGAGAAATTCTTTTTCTAGATGAAATTCATAGGTTGCCGCGTCCAGCCGAAGAGTTGCTCTACCTTGCTATGGAAGATTTTCGAGTAGATGTTGTTGTTGGAAAAGGTCCAGGCGCAACTGCTATTCCGCTGGCGCTCCCACGTTTTACTTTAGTTGGAGCAACCACTCGAGCAGGATTGTTACCCAGTCCTTTGCGAGATCGATTTGGATTCACCGCACATCTTGATTTTTACGATGAGAAGGATTTAGCAACAGTAATTTCGAGAAGTGCCAAATTACTCGGGCTAACAATTGATGCAAAAGCGATTGATGAGATAGCTGGTCGCTCACGTGGCACCCCAAGAATTTCCAACAGACTGCTCCGTCGCGTCCGAGATTTTGCTCAGGTACAAGGTGGAAACGTATTGACTCACCAACATGCGATGTCAGCACTTGAAATGTATGAAGTAGATGAAAAAGGTTTAGATAGACTCGATCGAGCTGTGTTGACAGCACTGATTGAAAGATTTAATGGGGGACCAGTGGGTTTATCTACCCTTGCGATCGCAGTGGGAGAAGAAACTGAAACCGTTGAATCAGTTGCCGAACCATTCTTGGTTCGAAATGGTTTTATGGCACGAACATCTCGCGGACGAATTGCAACGGCTTTGGGATGGACCCATATCGGGCGCACCGCGCCTGCTGAATTAGCGGGTACTCCGGGCCTTTTCGACACACCTGATAATCAAGCCTAGACTCTGCACTTATGTCCACATCGAATAAATCTGTAAAAGCTGCTGCCCGTCCAGGACGCACCCTATTAATCCTTTCTGTAGTGATGCTGGCGTTGCTCGCAACAGTTCTCATCACTGGTGCGACAGCGGTTCGACTCGGCTTGGATCTTCGTGGAGGAACAAGCGTTACTTTGCAACCGCGAATTGCACCTGGTGAAAATGGCAAAGTTACGACCGAAGCCATTGATCAAGCAGTTTCAATTATTCGCCAACGCGTCAATTCATTAGGTGTTGCAGAAAGTGAAGTTGCTGCACAAGGTAGCGGAACAAATCGTCAAATTATTATTTCTATTCCTGGAGATACAGGTCGTCGCGTTGTTGAACTTGTTGGCCAAACGGCAGAATTACGATTTAGACAAGTACTTGCATCAGCAGCCGGGACACCATCTGCGGCTCCAACTGATCCAGCTGCCACACCAGCAGCGGCTGTCACTCCTGAATTAAATGCACAATTTGCAGCCCTTGATTGCACCAAAGCAGAAAATCTTCAAGGAACTGGAAGCGATAACGCAGATGCTCCCATCATCGCGTGCGATAGATCGGGTGCCTCAAAATATATATTAGATAAAGCCGAAGTACTTGGCCGTCAAGTATCCAAAGCAACTGCAGGTATAGATCAACAAGGTGGCAATGCTTGGTTTGTTTCACTGGTATTTAATAATGAGGGAACCAAAGCATTTGCAGACATCACATCCCGTGTTACAGCGTTAACTCCTCCACAAAACGAAGTAGCGATTGTTCTAGATGGCCTAGTCGTTTCAGCCCCACGAATTAATGAAGCCATTCCTTCTGGCAATGCGCAAATTACTGGTTCATTCACACAAACCGAAGCACAAGATCTTGCAAACGTTCTTAAATACGGCGCCTTACCTCTTGCTTTTGATCGTGGTGAAGTACAACAAGTATCACCAACCCTTGGCGCGGATCAATTAAACGCAGGATTACTTGCAGGATTTCTTGGTTTAGCACTCGTACTGCTTTATTCACTTCTTTACTACCGTGGATTAGGCATTGTTTCAGTGGGTTCACTATTAGTAGCAGGTGGATTCGTCTATTTGCTCTTCTTACTTCTCGGTAAATGGATTGGCTTCACACTTACTCTGGCTGGAATTGCAGGTGCGATTGTCGCGATCGGTATTACAGCCGACTCCTTCATCGTGTATTTCGAACGTATTCGTGATGAAGTTCGTGAAGGCAGGTCGCTTCGCTCGGCAGTGGAAACCGGCTGGGTACGTGCACGCCGAACAATAATCGTGGCAGATTTTGTTTCTATTATTGCTGCAGTCCTTCTGTATTTATTTGCAGTTGGTGGCGTGCGAGGATTCGCATTCACTTTAGGACTTACAACCTTTGTAGACTTACTAGTTGTCTTCGCATTCACAAAGCCATTGACTACATTCTTAGCGAAGTTGAAATTCTTTAGTTCTGGTCACTCTTTATCAGGTGTTTCGCCCAAGAGTCTCGGTGCTCTTTCACACGCAACTAAGGAGGCATAAGAAATGTCTAAACTTTCAGGACTCGGTGGGCGTCTTCACTCAGGTGAAACTTCAATAGATTTCATAGGAAAGCGTCGTCGTTGGTATGCACTCTCTGGTTTATTAGTTATTGCTTCAATCATCGCTCTTTCATTACAAGGATTACACCTTGGAATCGAATTTAAGGGTGGAGCTTCTTACACAGTGACAAAAGCGGGCTCCACCGTTGCACAGGCTAATTCAGCCCTTGCTGCTGCAGGAATAACTGGCGAGAATATTGTGCAGTTAGTGGGAAATGACAAAGTACGTATTCAAACTGGCACACTTGCAACAGAAAAATCTAATGCTTTAGAAGATTCTTTAGCCTCAAC